>VBHB01000158.1 GCA_005880315.1 Chloroflexota bacterium
CGGTTCCCTCTCATCGCGCGGCGCTTCGCGCGGCGCTGCTCTCTTTCCCGCTGTTCGGATTATTTGAATGTTTCTCCAGGCCATGCGCGGCGACGACAAGGACGCTTGGGGACGGCCGGAGTAATCCGGCCTACGCGCCGCGCGAGTTACGAATTAGGTTTCGGCGGGACCGTTGACGAGATCGACGAATGGCGCACTCGCTCCGACTTGCGGCAGAAGTCGTCGACGGTCGCGATCAGCTCGGCATGCGACCACGTGAGCGGCGACACGGAGAGCGGGGCGCCCGTGTTCGGGTCGAGCTGCTCGGACAGCAACCCGCCGGGGATCTGGTGGGCGACAACCCAGTTGATGATGTCGCGCGCCGGCTTGAGGTCGTGCGTGGTCTTGGCGATGGCGATGTACCACTGCGCCAGCCACAAAGTGCAGATGAACCACGGGTTGCCCGGCACCTTGCGGGTATCCGGCTCCACCCTGAAGTAGTAGTCGTCCTTGTAGCGGGCGATACCACCCGCCGCAGCGTTGTTCGTGAGCTGGTCTTTGATGGCGGTCATGGTCTCTGCGATGCGCGTTTCGTCCGCCGCGTACATGCCGAATCGCCACAGTCCCGAGATGGCGCTGTCGATGACCATGTCAACCGTCATGGTGCCGTCCTCCTCGACCGCGATCCGGCGTGCGAACCGGCCGAGCTCCGACGTGTACAGGTGAGTGTCGGCCGCCTCTTTCAAGCGCTCTCCCGCGTCCCGATAGCGGGTGGCCGAAGGCCCATCGCCGAAGAGCTCAGCGAAGCTGCGTGCCGCTTCGAGCCCGCCCCACACCGAGCCCACCGAGAATGCATGCACACCCCATCGCTCCTCCCACAGGTCCCACGAGGGCTGGATGAGGCCGTTGCGCTGGTCCGTGTACGAGACCATCCAGTCCGCGGCCGGCAGGATGAGCGACGTATAAAGGCCCACCACGAAGTCGAGGTTGCGGTGGATCCGGTAGTGCTGCCACAGCGCCCAGAGGACCAATCCGGTCTCGTCCTCCTGGATGGGCAGGGTGCGCGCTCCCCGGGCGTCGACCCAGGGTAGCCACGAGCTGCCCGGGTTGCCGTACGGCGTGTACTTGTGTAGGAAGAAACCCTCTTCCACGAGCGATTCCTGGCAGAACGTGAAGAACTGCCTGGTGATGTCCTCGTGGCCTGATCGATCGAGGGCATTGGCGACAAGTGCGCCGTCGCGAGGCCACGCATACGCGTAGGTGTCCCGCGCGAACTTCGTGATGTCGAAGTCGGTCGCCGCGATGATCGCGCCGTGGTTGTCGGCGTGCGTGCGCGCGGTGAGGATGCTCCGCCGGTAGAGCTGGGTGACATCGGCGCCGAGCTCCTCGTCGATGTGCCGGTGGTCCTTTTCCGACCACACCTGCCAGTAGGTTTTTGTGCGTCCGAGGTAGAGGTTGGGCCCGCGGCCGATGATGAGGTCCTGCCCATAGGCAGACACCTCGCTCAGGCGGGTACCCATGCACACCCAGTGCGTCAGCGATCGAGTCTCGCCCGCCGCGGCCGGCCCGAAGTCGAAGCCGACCGTGCAGTCGACCGAGCCCTGCTCGATCGGGTTGCGACCGAGCACGCCGTCCTCCGCGTCGACCCACGTCCCCGCCAGCCCGTTGCCCTTCTTTCCATTGGCCCAGGTGTCGATGCCGAATTCGGGCCCAGAGTCACCGCCGATGAGAAAGTAGCGGTTGCCCTTGTACGCGATGACCCCGCGATGCCGAGGGTCGTAGGCGACGGTGTTGCCGATGTCCGAACCCTCGATGAACCAGTCGTAATGGAAGAAGACACGTCCGACATTGAAGCCCGCCGGGCTCGTCACCTCGACGTTGCGAATGAACCAGTTGCGGGCGAGATCGACGTAATCGGCGAACTTGACCGTGATGCCCAACTTCGCGTGCTTCAACGTGACGTCGGTAACCAGCGAATCGGTCACATAGCCAAGATTGCGTTCCCAGGCGTCGTCGTAGAGCCACGCGAACTTGCCGTCGATGAAGAACCCGGTCCGGCAGACGTTGCCCATGGTCTGGTTGGCGTCGCCGACGCGCGGAAAGTAGATGTCGCGAACCGAGTAGTTCGCGTCGAAGCCGATGCACACGTTGCCGTTTCCGATGACAAGGCTTCTGGGCACGGTTTGGTGGCAATGCTAGTGGTGTGCGCTTAACATGCGGGGTTTTCGACATGGGCGCCGGCACGTAATATCCGCTGCAACCCGTCTTCGCAACATCGGAGCACAACGCCTTGAACAGTCCTGCAAATGCGCTTCCGCCACCCATTCGCATCGTCGCCTCGCGACGCCGCCGCCGCACCGTCGCGGCGCGACTGCGGGCGGGAGTCCTCGAGCTGCTCGTGCCCGACTGGATGTCACACGCCGAGCGGCAGAGGTGGGCGGAGGTCATGAGCCGGCGCCTGCAGCGGAAGGCCGAACGATCGAGGCCGAGCGACGACCGGCTCGCGGGCCGGGCCCACGTTCTGAACGAACGACATTTCGCCGGACGGCTGCGCTGGACCTCGATCGCCTTCGCCGAGATGTCGCACCTATGGGGCAGCTGCACGTTCACCGCCGGCGCGATCCGCATCGCAAGCCGTGCGGCCTCGCTGCCTGACTGGGTGCTCGACTACCTTCTCGTCCACGAGCTCTCGCACCTCGAGCACAGCGACCACGGGCCTGCTTTTCATGAGATGGAGAACCGCTATCCGCTCACGGAGCGGGCGCGAGGGTACCTGATGGCGCTGGATCACGCGGCCGGAAGCGGCGCGATCGACCGGGCGTGAGGACGATCCTTGGCCTAAAGCTTCACTAGAGCCTTACGGAGTCAGGACGATCTTGGTTGCTTCGCGAGCGTCGAACATCCGATACGCCTCGGCGGCGTCGTCGAGCTTCATGCGGTGGCTGATGATCAGGTCGGGCTTTAGGCGGCCGGCCGCAATCAGGTCGAGCAGCGGCCTCATATACGCCTGCACGTTGCACCAGCCGGCGCGGAACGTGAGCGACTTCAACCAGATGTCCAGGTATGGGAACTCACCCGTGACCACGCTCGGCACCCCCACCATCGATATGGTCCCGCCGCCGCGCACGCTGCGGATGGCGGTGTCGACGGCAGTTGCCGCGCCGACGCACTCGATGCTGGAGTCGGCGCCCAGGCCTCCCGTCTGCTCCTGGATGGCGGACACCGGGTGGACGTCTTTAGCGTTGATGGGTATGCCACCCAGCTCCTGCGCGATCTCCAGGCGCGATTCCACCATGTCGACCACGAAGGTACGCGCGGGGCCGAACAGCTGGGCGCACATGGTCGCCATCAATCCGACCGGGCCGGCCCCGATCACGGCCACGGAATCGCCAGGCGTGATCTCCGCCCGCTCGGCGCCGAAGTAGCCGGTGGCGAGGATGTCGCCTACGAATATCGCCTGCTCATCGCTCATGCCGGATGGAATCGGCTCCATCGAGTGGTCGGCAAGCGGTACCACCACGTACTCCGATTGGCCCCCGCCCAGGTCGCCGTAGTACTCGCCGAATCCGAAGGTGGCTTTGTCGACGCACTGGTTGAACCAGCCCTTTCGGCAATAGGCGCAGTGCCCGCAAGACGTGAAGAAGCTGGATACGACTCGATCGCCAGGCTTGAATCGCTTGACCTCGGCGCCGACGTCCTCGACCACGCCGACGAACTCGTGTCCCAGCACCTTGCCAGGGCTGATGGGGATGTTGCCGTGGTAGATGTGCAGGTCGCTGCCACAGATGGCGCCCAGCGTCACCTTCACAAGGGCCTCGCTCGATCCCGAAATCGATGGCTTGGGCACATCGGTGACCTGGACCTCGCGCTCGCCTCCGTAGACAGCGGCCTTCATGGCCGCGATTTTACGGGCGCACCTATCCTTGCGGGGTGCGGCTTAAGGGGGCGGTCGTCGCGATCACGGGCGCATCGAGCGGCATCGGCGAGGCGACGGCGCTGGCGTTCGCCCGCAAGGGAGCACGCCTGGCGCTGGGCGCGCGGCGCCTCGACCGCCTGAATGCCGTGGCCGAGAGATGCAGGCAAAAGGGCTCTCCGGACGTCAGCACGAGGCGGCTGGACGTTGGCAAGCGCGCCGACGCGCGGGCGTTCGTGGCCGCCGCGCTGCGCGATCACGAGCAGATCGACGTATTGGTGAACAACGCCGGGTTCGGCTGGATGGGCCCCCTTCACGAGATGCCTGAGGAGAAGGTGGACGAGATGATCGCTACCAACATCGCCGGGGTCGTCGCCACCACGCAAGCGGCGCTGCCTTCGATGCTGGAGCGCCGTCGCGGAGTGATCATCAACGTTTCGTCGGTACTGGGCTTCCGCGCCGCCCCTTACTCCGCCGTGTACTCGGCGACCAAGCACGCCGTCGTTGGTCTCTCGCACGCGCTGCGCGGCGAGGTCTCGGGGACAGGGGTGAAAGTGTGCGTCGTCTATCCGAGCTCCACCAGGAGCGAGTTCTTCGCCAACACCGAAGCCCCCATCGGGCCGGTCTACCCGCCGTCGTGGGTGGCCAGGCTCATCGTTAGGACAGCTCGCTTTCCGCGCCGAGACGCGATCGTGCTGCCGTTCCGGCTTGTGCATCTCACCGAACCGATCTTCGGCGGCCTCATCGACCACAGCATCGGCGAGGCTCGGCGCCTGCGCTCGCCGGGCCTTAGCGGCGGCGCCACTCCTCCCCCTCCACCCTGAGCCTTACTTCTGCCAGGCTTCGAGAAGCTTCTCCAGCTGCTTGGCGTTCTTGACCGAATAGTTGGAGTAGTTGTTGTTCATCAGCGCGTGAACCTGCTTGGCCGATTTCTCCATCTCTTTGATGCGGGGCACCCACTCCATCAGCTCCTGATCGGAGTAGTCGTGGCGGAAGCGCAGGTTGGGCGGAGCGCCCTTGAGCTCCCAGGTCTCGTGGTTTCGACCGTGGAACCGCACCACGGCGAGCTTGGATGAAGTGACGTCGTAAACCGGCGGCATGCTCGTCTTATGTCCCTGGGGCACGTCGACGGCGACGTACGGAATGTCGCGCGAGCGCAGGAACGCAAGCGTTCCATCGCGGTGGCGCGCGTCCATCCACTCCGGTTTGCGGAGCTCGACGGCGATCTGGAATCCGAACATGCGCTCCTGGCACTGCTCGATGTATGAAAGCGATCGCGACGACGGGAGGAACCAGGGTGGGAACTGAAAGAACACGGCCCCCAGCTTCCCGGCGGTACGCAATGGCTCCAGAGCCTCGCGAAACCGCTCCCATGACTCGTCCACCAGCTCCGGCGGCATCTGCTCGAGGTAGATGTTCTTTTCCCGCAGTTTCTCGGGCAGCTGTTCGCGGATGTCTTTGGGCAGGGCCATCGGCTTGGTCGGGTGGTTGGTGAACAGCGAGAACGACTTGACGTCGAACACGAAACCGGCAGGCGTGCGCGCCACCCATAAGTCCGAGTTTTCCTTTTTCGGCATGCCGTAGTAGGTGGAGTCGACTTCGACCAGTGAGAACTGGCTGGCGTAGAACTGCAGTCGCTCCTCGGACGACTTCGCGTTCATTGGATAGAACTGGCCGGAGTCGATCAACGACTTGTCGATCCAACCCGCGATGCCGACCCGCACGGTCATCGTTCGATCGTGTCACAAGTCCAGGAACGCGGCAGTATCATCCGCCGCGAGACTTGGGCCGCTACATCCGCTACTGGTACACCTACCGCAACGTCGTCGCGGTCCTCATCGCGCTGGTCCTGAGCGGGTCGATGTTCTGGCTCTACACCCAGCAGGTCACCTGCGACGCCCATGCCTCCGGCTGCCTGGTCAACATCTCGGTCCATCCAGAGGACCGGTTCGCGGGGAATGGCAAGCCAGATCCGCACGTGATCATCGTCGGTATCGACAACAAGAGCGTGAAGGCCCTCAGGCAATACCCGCTGCCACGAAACGTTTACGCCACAGCCCTGCGGAACCTGGAGCAAGACGGCGCGCTCGTGGTCGGATTCGATGTCAGCTTTCCGGACCGGAGTACGGGCGACACCGAGCTCGCCTCGGCTCTGCGTGACAGCACCATACCGGTCGTCCTGTCCTATCCGGCGAGCGGGCTCATCACCGGCGATGGCAAGTTGATTCAAGAATCGAACGCGGGCATCGACGAGATCCCGATCAGGGACTTCCGCTGCGCCGATGTCAACAGCAACTCGAGCGCCCCCTGCCGGCAGCCGAACAAGAACGTCATCCTGGCTTCACCTGACATTCAGCTCGACGGCGACGGGGTGGTCAGGCGCCTTCCGCTCTTCGTCCAGCCTGCCTGCTTCGCGCTCCAAACGTGCACCACCGCCGTCATCAACACGTTTGCGTTTGCCGCCTACCGAGCCGCCAACTCCGGGGCGGACCCCGCGAGCGGGCCGACGCTGCAGGAATCAGGCGATCAAGCGACGTATGGGTCGTTGTGGTCCGCGCAGGTCGATGCGACGGGTTCGGCGCTGATCAATTTTTCGGGGCCTCCGGGCAACTATGAGAACGGGCAATACGTCTCCCTGATCGACGTGCTGAACGGCACGGTGGCACCGGACCGGATCAAGGGCAGCATCGTGCTCGTCGGCGCTTACAACCTGTCCGGCGTCCACGACGAGCAACTTGTCACGACGAGCGCCGGCAGCAACGGCACTCTGTCCATGGCAGGCGTAGAGCTCCACGCGAACGCGGTCCAGATGTTTGGTGTGTCGGAGACTCAGACGCTGCTGAGCCGCGAGCCGCCGGTTGGAATCTTCCTGTCGATCCTGGCCCTGGCCCTGCTCTTGGCCGTGTTGGTGGCTCGGCTCTCTGTCGTGAGGGGACTTCTCGCGACGATCGGCGGGCTGGTCTTCTTCACGGTTGCCATGGCCTTTCTCGCGGGCAACAACAAGTTCGTGCCCGACATTTTTCATCCACTGCTGGCGATGGCGCTGACATATACGGGGGTGACTGCCTATCGAGTCCTATACGAGGACCGCGAGCGCCGCAAGGTCACCTCCCTTTTCGGTCAGTACCTGAAACCGGAGATCGTGACCCAGCTCGCCAAGACGCGCGGCGGAGTCGCCGACATCATGCGCGGCGGCGAACGACGCGACATCACCCTGCTGTTCGTCGACATCAGAGGTTTCACGTCGATGTCCGAGTCGATGTCCGCGCACGACGTGACCGATGTCGTGCAGATGTACCTCGACCACTTGAGCGGAATCATCTTCACGTGGGATGGAACGATCGACAAATACGTCGGCGACGAGATAGTCGCGTTCTGGAATGCCCCTCGCGCGCAAGACAACCACGCGCTGCTGGCGGTTCGATGCGCTTACGACCTGATCAACCGGGCCCCCGAGCTGCAGGAAAAGCTGCTCGCCAAAGGCCTGCCACCGATCCGCTGGGGCATAGGGGTCAACACGGGCGAGGCCGTGGTCGGGATGATGGGCTCGCGCAGCCGGCTCCAGTACACGGCGCTCGGCGACACCGTCAACACGACCGCCCGCTTCTGCGCCAGCGCCCCAGCATTTCATCTGCTCATCGGCCAGCCGACCTACGACGCGTGCAAGGACTACATCGCGGTCGACCTGGTCCCGGGCGTGCAGCTGAAAGGGAAGTCGGCGGAGACGTTCCGGATCTACCAGGTGGTGGCCATCCGCGAGACCCCAACCTCACCCTGGGTGCAGTTTCCGACAGAGATGGCGAGCCAGGCGCACCAGGGTTTTGCGCAACAGTTCACCCAGAAGTCGATCCTCGTCGCCGCCAACGCTGAAGCCAAGGACATCCTCATCGGAGCGGAGGCCGAGGAAGCCCTGGCCGCGCAGGGAACACCGCCAGGCCAGTAGCAGCGACGAAGTCAGCTCAGCGCAGCGCCGCCGCGACCAGGATGGCGGCCAGCGGCAGCAGGCTGAGCGTTCCCGCGATCATGCCAAGGCACCCCGAGGTCTTCTTGGCAACCGGCCGCACCGGAGGCGTCGGGTTGTAGACGGACTGGATCGGCTGCGCGGGCATTGGGGACGCCGATGGCATGACCGGCATGCCCGCCATCGCCGGGATCGCCCCAGGGTAAGGAGTGGCGCCAGGGACCATCTTGGATAGGTCCGCGCCAGGCTGCAGGCTTCGCTGCCAGCCGGGTGCGAGCCGGTCCGCGATGTGCGTCATCGCGTCGTCGAACTCCTGTCCCGTCTGATAGCGCTCCTCGGGGCGCTTCGAGAGCGACTTGAGGATCACCTCCTCGAGGCCCATGTCCAGCCCTGGCCTGAGGACCGACGGCGGCTTGGGCGGCGCCTGCACATGCTTGGCCATGAGCGTGAACGGGCCATCGGCGTCGGTGGCGGTGAACGGGGGTTGGCCGACGACCAGCTCGTAGAACATGATCCCGGCGGAGTAGAGGTCGCTTCGGCCATCCACCTTGCTGGACGCGACCTGCTCGGGTGACATGTACTGCGGCGTGCCGACTGTCGTCCCCGTCTTCGTCGCCGTCGAACCGGCGCCGGAGTCGTCCATGAGGCGAGCGATGCCGAAGTCTGCGACCTTGACGTCGCCTTCGTCTGAGAGCAGCACGTTCTCCGGCTTCATGTCACGGTGGACGATCGACCGCTTGTGCGCGTAGTCGAGCGCCTGGAGGACGCCGTGCATGATTGCGAAGGTCTGAGGCAGCGGAAGCACGCCCTGGTTGAGAGAGTCTCGCAGCGACTTTCCGCGCACGAACTCGAGGACGATGTAGTTGGCGTCGCCGATCTGCTCGAGGTCGTGGACCTGGACCAGGTTGGGATGGCTAGTTCTCGCCATCACCTGCGCTTCCTGCATGAACCTCTTGAGCGCGACCGGATCCGCGACCGCCGACAGGATCAGCTCCTTGATGGCGACCTCGCGCCCGAGACCTGGCTGCTCAGCCAGGTAGACGGCACCCATGCCGCCACGGCCGAGCTCGCGCTGGACGATGTATTTGCCGATCCGGCGCTGGGTCGGCGTCGCCGGCGCAGGCGCCGAGGGTGTCTGCTCGACGGGATGGGCGGCAGGCGCAGCCGGAGGGGCGATATGAGGCACTGGGATGAGGCGCATGGTCGCGTCCACCGCGTAGGGGTCGGGTGGCGGGGCCGGCGGTGGCGCCGATGGTGGCGGCGAGAAGGGAACAGGGGGCTCGGGCCCCTCGGCACGCGGCGTCGGCGCCCAGTCGGGAACAGGTGCCAGCTGCGGCTCGGACGGCGTTTCTGGTGACTGACCCGAATCGGCCATCTCGCTCGCGAGACTAGCAGAGTGTGTTCGCGGCCAACCGCGCTTCGGACGATCGACACTAACTCTGGCGTTTTGAGGGCGACCGACCCATAATCGGCCCGCACAGATCAGCTTTTTACAGGAGGGTTTCCATGTCGCAGATCCCGCCCCCGCCCCCAGGACAGCCGGCCCCGATGAGCGGAGCAGGGGCTGCTGCGAGCAACAAGAGGATGTACACGATCCTCTCCTATGTTCTCGGCTGGCTCGGCGGTTTGATATTCCTGTTCGTCGGCAAGGACGACCCCGACGTCAAATGGAATGCGTCGCAGTCGCTGATCATTTTCGGCGGCCTCTCGATTGTGATTGTCATCCTCAGCTTCATACCGGTGGTCGGATGGATCGCGGAGTTCATCCTGTTCGTGATCGGCTTCATTTTCTGGGTGTACTTCTTGGTCCAGGCGTTGCAGGGGACCGGTCAACGGATTCCCGCGCCCATGATCGGCACCACGATCGCGCCTTACGTCGACCAGCTGGCGAACGCCGTCAAGTAATCCAGCAGACCTGATCGAGGGTCCCCATATGGGGGCCCTCTTTTCATTCCTGGTCGAACATGTGCAGCGCTTTCTCGATACCGGCGCGGAGCTCGTCGCGCTCGTCTCGTAAGACATTTGCCTCCGCGCGAGCATTCGCCAGCTGGTGACGCAGCCGCTCGATCTCGTCGTCCATGTCCTTGAGGCGCGGGTTCGGTCCGGATGCGCCTTCCCGAGCCTCGGCTAGATCCAGGCGCGCGCGCTCCAACAGGACTTTGAGCTCGCGCCTTTCGGCGAGGAGCTCCTGGACCAACGATTCAGCCGGCTTTTTCTGCTCGCTCGACATAGCGGCAATGTCCAGGCTGAAACTCGCGCAGGCGAAAGTGCTCCATCTCTCCACGCAGATAGCGAGCTTTGATGGCGAGGCCGTTGATGCCCTTGGCAGACTCGTATGGAAAGCGATACAGCTTGCCGGAGTCGACCAGGAGGCACAGGGAGAGCGTCTCTCCTTCTTTCTCGATCACGTTCTTGAAGCACGGGACGGTCCGGCGCGCGATCTCGATCTTCTTGAAACCGCCGACCCTTCCGGCCAGCACGTCGATCGGGCTGCGCATGGGTAGATGCTAGTTGAGTAGGGAGAGCTGCTCGGGTTCGGGCGGTGGTTTCAGGATTACCCGGCGCCGGTCCGACACTCCATATTGGGTGCGGAGCCTCGCAACTGCTTTCATCGTGGCCTCGCCATAAGCCGGCGGCAGGTAGGCACGCTCGCGATATGCCCGCTCGTAGCGCGGGAGGAGCTCTGGCCAGTGCTTGCCGAGCACTGACATGAAGTGCTCCCGAGTGCCGTCCTTCAGATGGAGCATTCCCGCCCACAGCCCCGTAGCGCCGGCGGCGCGGGCGGCCTTGACGACCGCTTCGAGGCGGTCAGGCCGATCTGACAGTCCTGGCAGGATGGGCGCCATACCGACGCCGACGTCAACGCCGGCGGCGACCAGCTTCTCGATCGCGCGCAGCCGCTGCTTCGGATGCGCGGTGCCAGGTTCGGTTCGGCGCCAAACGTCGTCGTCGACGGTCGGGATGCTGAACGTGATGTGGAGATGGGCGCGACGCGCGAGCTCGCTGAGTACATCGATGTCGCGGACGATCATCGGACCACGCGTGATCATCGCGGCCGGGTTCGAAAAATCCCGCAGAGCTTCGAGGCACTGGCGGGTGAGCTTGTAACGACCTTCGGCCGGCTGGTAAGGATCGGTGGCCGCGCCGATGACGATGGTTTCCTTGCGCCATGACTTGCGCGACAGCTCTCCGCGCAGCACGCCCGCAACGTTGACCTTGATGCGGACTGTGCGCCCGTAGCGGTCGTCAGAGGGCCGGTCGGCGCGGAGCTCGAAGGCGCGCACGTAGCAGAAAGCACAGCGGTGCTCGCAGCCGGTGTAGGGGTTCAGCGACCAATCGAAACCCATGCCTTTGACCCGGTTCAGGGCTGACTTGCACTGAACCTCGAGGTACTCGACGTCCGCGAGTCGCGGTTCGGCCGCCTCCACTTCCCGATCATAGAACAAACGTTCGCGTGCGTCTTAACAACCGGGATTGGAGGAACCTTCGAAATCGACTTGAATGGCGGCCGGTGTGCCGGCGGGGGAGGGGCCGGAAGCAAGGGAGGGCCCCCAAAAGGTATGTCTGGTCAGGAGCGCCGGCCCGGCTTCGGCCGGGTCGTGGATGAGGGGCAGAAATCGTTGAGGATGCACCCCTCGCACCGCGGCCGCCGGGCGATGCACACCCGCCGGCCATGCAGGATGAGTCGCAGCGACAGCCCCGTCCATTCCTCCTTGGGCACCGTCGAACAGATCTGACGCTCGATCTTCTCCGGGTCGCGCGACGACACCAGCTTCAGCCGATTGGTGAGGCGGATCACGTGCGTGTCGACGGCAAAGCCAGGCTCGCCAAACCCCGCGCCGAGAATGACGTTCGCCGTCTTACGGCCGATGCCCGGGATCTTGAGAAGGTCGTCCATGTTTCCAGGCACCTCGCCGCCGAACAGCTCCACCAGCTTCTGGCTCGCGGCGATGATGCGCCGCGTCTTGGCGCGAAAGAAACCGGTTGGCTTGATGATCACCTCGACTTCGGCGGGATCCGCGGCCGCCAGGTCGAGAGCCGTCGGGTAGCGGCTGAACAGCTTTGGGGTAACGAGGTTGACCATCTTGTCGGTGGTCTGGGCGGACAGGATCGTCGAGATCAGGAGCTGAAACGGGGTTTCGAACACGAGCTCGGTGACCGCCGGATACGCCTGTCGCAGGCGCTCCACCGTCAGCATCGCGCGCGTCCGCGCCCCGCGGGGCAGCCGAGGGAGCTTCGGCGCTTTCTTTTTCTTGGTCTTAGGAGGCAAGAAGCTTGCGCGCCGCCGCCGCGACCTGAGCACCTTCGGCGCGCCCGGCGAGCCGGGCGGTGGCGGCCTTCATGACTGCCCCAAACGCGTTGGGTCCCGAGGGTTTCAGCTCGGCGATCACCGCACGAACTTCGGACTCGACCTGCTCAGAGCTCATCGCGGCCGGCAGATACCCCCGAAGCAGGCCCATCTCCGCCTCCTCACGCTTCGCGGCATCCTCGCGCCCACCCTTGTGATAGGCCTCGATCGCGTCCTGGCGCCGCTTGACTTCCTTGCGAGCGACGCGCTCGACAAGGGCGTCGTCGATCGATCCGCCTGCGTCAGCCTCCTTGCTGGCGCGGACGATCTCACTCTTCAAGAGTGAGAGTGTGTTCAGGGTGAGCTCGTCCCGGCGCCTCCGCGCTTCGACCAGCTCAGTTTGAAGACGATCGTAAAGTGCCACCTTTTGCGATTGTCACACATGGACCGATCACGGATAATCGGCGCCTATGGGTCTAGCCCCGATACTCCTCGTCGGACCTTTCGTCGCCGTCGTAGGCGTGGTGGCGGTGATCTTTGTGATGCGCCATCGATCGGTGCAGGAAAAGTCGATGTACTCGGCGCGGCGGTCTCAGATCGAACGCAAGGTCCGCGCGGCTCGCCAACGCACCCTGGCGCCGACCGGCCGGCATTCTGACAAGGACGAAGCAGTCCAGGCAGAGCAGGCCTTCACCGCCTCGGACATGGAGGCGAAGGCAGCCGTCCCGACCGCCACCTGGGGACCGACCGCCAGGCCACCGCAGCAGCCGCCACCGCAGCCTCCCCCTCCGCCCGCTTCGCCGCAGACGTGGGAAGTCGGACCTACCGTGCCGCCGCCTCCGCCCAGCACGCCACCCCCGACCCCGCCGCCGTACAAGCCGTCCGCGCCCCCCTATACCCCGCCCGAGCCTGCCTACTCCCCACCGGAGCCGGCTTACTCCCCATCCGAGCCGGCCTATACGCCACCTCAGCCTGGCTACCCTGACTCCACCTGGACGCCCGCGCCCGCGGAGCCGTTCACGCCCAGCCGGGAGCCGGAGCCCCAGGTGACGAGCCCGGCAGGCGCCGGGGCGGCATGGTCGATCGTCGGTGAGACCAAGTCGCCGACGGCCGAAACCGTGCCCGACAAGAAGTCGAAGAAGGAGCAGCAGGCACAGGCTGGGTCATGGCAGCTTGCTTCCGGCGTCGCCCCTGGAGAGGACGATCCTGGTGAGATGATCAAACGGCCGAGCGCCACCCTCGCGGTCGCTCAGTACGCGGTGCTAGTGGTCGGTCTCGTGATGGTGCTCATCGGCGTTGTGGTGATGCTCGCGAACTCACACGTCACCTAGGGCGCTGCAAGCTACAACGCCTCCAGGATCGCCTTCGCAAGGCCTCCGCCGCCGCCGGCCATGACCGTGTCACAGACGACCACGCGGTAACCCAGCGCTTCGATCTCGGCGGCCGCGCCGGCATCGCGCGAATCGAGGACGAATGTGCCGGCGATGGACGTGTAGCCGCGTGCAACCTCGACTGGTGATGGTTCGTGCCCGAGCGCGCGCATCATCTCGACGGTCGGCCCTTTCAGCGCCACTCCTGCCACGATTGGCGTCACCGCAACAGTGCGTTCGCGGTGCAGGCCCCGCTTGATCACGGCGAGGATGGGACCGATCGAGATCAGAGGATTTGAAGGGCCGATGACGACAAGGTCGGCATCCACGAGCGCTGCAGTCACCTCCGGAGAAGGCACTGCGGAGTCGGCGCCGGCGATCTCGATTGCACTCAGTGGCGGACGCAGTCGCTCGCGAACGAAATAGTTCTGAAAGGACACCGTGCCGTGCTCAGTGACGAATCGCGTCCGCACCTTGTCATCGGTCATGGGCAGCACGCGCGTCGCCAATCCGAAACGCCGGCATAGCTCGAGCGCGGTCTCGGTCAAGCGGCTTCCGCTGTTGAGCATGTCGGCGCGCACCACGTGCGTGGCGAGGTCGCGATCGCCGATGCGAAACCATGTCGGCTCGCCAAGGCGCCCCAGCGCGTCAAGGGTGTTGAACGTGTCTCCCTTCTGCCCGTACCCAGTGGCGTCATCGAAGACGCCGGCCAGTCGATAAATGGTGGCATCCAAGTCCGGGCTGACCAGCAGGCCCCAGAACTCGTCGTCGTCGGCGGTGTTGGCGATCACGGTGAGCTCGCCAGGCTCGAGCAGCGACTGAAAACCGGCGGCCAGCTTCGCGCCCCCGGTGCCACCGGCGAGCACGACTGTTCTCATCGAAAAACGTCCTCAGCGGCCGGGCGGATCAGGTCGCGGCCGCTCCCGTCACCGATCAGGTCGAGGCCGCGGATGACCACGACCGGAGAGCGCTCGGTCTTGCCCATGACGACACCGGCAGCCGAGGCGAGGTCGTCTGCGATCGCGAGCACGGTGGCGTGCATCTCACGCCCGGCATCGTCGGGTGTGCCGCGCAGGTCGATCAGGCCCGGCAGGCCGGCCACCCCGAGCGCGACGTTGACGATGCCCAGCCGCCAGGGACGTCCGAAGGTGTCCGATACGATGACGCCAACATCGACACCGCAGCGATCGCGGATGCGCTGCCGGATTCCCCGCGCGCTCGCATCCGGGTCGATGGGCAGGAGCGTGACCATGCCGGGTTCGGCGACGTTCGACTGGTCCACACCCGAGTTGGCGCAGACGAAACCGTGATGGGTCTCGGTGATCAACACCCGCTGGGATCGCAACACGCGAACGCTCTCGTCGAGGACGACCTGGACAAAGCGCGGATCTGGTACGGCGACGAGCTGCGGGGCTATCCGTTTGGCCTCGTCGCTCGCTTCGACCCCGGCGAGTTCGCGCAACCTCCCCTCGGACTTCGACACCACCTTCTGGGCGATCACGAGCACGTCCGCGGTCTCGAGCTTCGTGTGAGAGCAGATGAGGTCGCCGAGATCGTCGCCGGGACGGACCTCCGGGAGGCCCTCCACGGCGAACAGCTCGAGGGGGGTCACACCGCCCGACGCAGCCGGGCCAGGTCGGCGGGCTCGTCGAGGTCGAGTGCCATCTCCGCCGAGCGATAGATCACGAAGCGCACCCCCCTGGCCAGCGCCTCGCGCCGGAACGACACCAGCGAATCGGCGCCGAAATGAAGGCCGATTGCGTGTGGAGGATTCAAGTAGAGCGCGTTGGTGCCGCCCCTACCGATGGCCGGCACAGCCATGACCACCGGCTGGGCCAGTCCGTTGGAGGCGGCCAGCAGGTCTTCGACCGATTGCTTCGTCACCAGCGGAAGATCGCTCGACAGCAGCAGCACGCCGTCAGCTCCGGCCTCGGTCGCACGCGCGATGCCGCGCTGGGCGGCCACGTTCTGGCCTTCCTGGCGCGGCTCGACCAGGGCCTCGGCCCCGAGCTCCGACGCCAGCGCCGCGACCTCATCGCTTCCCGCCACCACCAACATGTGGTCACCCGCCGCCGCGGCTCGAATCGCACGTGTGGCGTTGGTGCGCGCGAGCGCGCTGCGTTCGGTGGGATCGAGCGCCGGGCCCAATCGCTGTTTGGCCGAGCCAAAGTCTTTGACGAGCACGATGACCCAGGAGCTCACGTGCTTCCCCATCGCTCGCGTATGCGAGGCAGGATCTGTGAACCGTACAGCTTCATGAATCGCGCCTGGTCGTTGCCGGGCGCATGAAAGACGAGGTGCGTGAAGCCGAGCTCGAGGTAGGGCCGCAGCTGATCGAGGTGTTCTTCGGGGTCGCTCGATACGAGCCAGCGCTTGTGGGCCTCACTTTCGACTTGTCGCGCCAGCCTTTCCATCTCGCGTGGATCATCCACGCCTGCTTTGACATCTGCTGGCAGCGCAAGCGCGGCCCAGATCTTGGTGTCTTCCATGGCACGGCCGCGGTCCGTGTCATATGAGACCTTGACCTCGATCATCTTGTCCAGCTTGCCGGCATCGCGTCCTTCGGCCGCGGCGCCTTCCGCGAACGAGGGCAACAGCTGCTCCGAGTAGAGCTCCATGCCCTTACCTGACGTGCAGATCAGACCGTCACCCGCGCGCCCGCCGTACTTCGCGACCTGCGGTCCACCCGCGCCGATGTAAACAGGAATCGGAGCGGCGGGCTTGTCGTAGATGGTCGCGTTGCGGGTGTGGTAGTACTCGCCGTCGAACGTCACGCTGTCCTCGGTCCACAACAGCTTGATGAGCTTCACGGCTTCGCGCAGCCGGGCGAACCTTTCCTTGTTGTCGGGCCACGCGATGCCGAGGGCACCTTCATTGAGATGCTCCCCGGTGCCGACGCCGAGGATGATGCGCCCCGGGTTCAGGGAACCCAGCGTCCCGAATGCCTGCGCAACGATCGCCGGGTGGTACCGGAAGGTGGGAGTGACAACGGAGGTACCAAGCAGCACACGCTTCGTGCGCTCGCCGGTCGCTCCCAGCCAGGCGAACGCAAATGGCGCATGACCGTCCGAGTGACGCCAGGGCTGGAAGTGATCGCTGACGAAGACGCTGTCGAATCCGTTTTCCTCCGCGTCGACAGCAAAGTCGAGCAGCGCCCGCGGACCGAACTGTTCGGCGGAAGCCTTGTACCCGAGCCGCAGCATGCCTATATCAAACTCAGCGGCGGTAGTAACGCTTCCAGCTGAAACCGATGCCCCCCGCCGCGGCTGCGACCACGACAACGATGAGCGCGATGAGACTATGGCCGTCGAAGCTCCCGATCGCGGTGATCATCATTAAACCGAGCAGCGCAACCGACATCACCATCATGGCCACCAGCGTGGCGGCGCGGTGGAGCTTCACTCGACTAGCTTAGGGCTCGAATGAAAAGGCCAGCGGTCGTCCGCCTCGCGGTCGTGACCTCAACCCAGGACGTCGCTCGCGAGCTCCCGATCGGGTCGACGGTGGTGGCGGACCATCAAACCGCCGGCCGGGGCCGGCTTTCGCACCGATGGGAAGTGCCGCCCGGCACAGCGCTGCTCGTCTCATTCGTGCTCGCCCCCGATCCGCTCCTCAGCCTGGCCGCCGGAGTGGCCGCCGCTGAGGCCTGCGGCAAAGGCGTGCGCCTGAAATGGCCCAACGACCTCTTGCTCGACGGAAGAAAAGTCGGCGGGATCCTGGTCGAGTCGTCACCGTCGAAGGCGATCTGCGGCATCGGGATCAACCTGACCTGGGCGCCGGAGGGCGCCGCGCAGCTCGATGATTCGCGCGATCAGCTCTTGGACCGGCTGCAGGTGGCCATAGGGCGCTGGACCTCTGCACCGGGCGTGCAGGTCATCACCCGCTGGCGAGAGCTTTCCGACACGATCGGCAAAAGGGTGCGCGTCGAGGTTGGCGACCGAGTCGTGGAGGGAACTGCTCGCGACATCGATGGGACTGGCAGCCTGGTCGTCGACGATGAGCACGTGAGCGCCGGCAGCCTCACCGTTCTAAGCGGCTGACAGCAAAGCCGCCAGCTGCGGCAGAACCTCGCCGGAGCGCCCGTGGATTACAACGGTCGCAAGCCGGTCGAACGGGGTGGGCTCCGCATTGACCACGATGAGCGCGGCGCCGGCCTCGACGGCTTTCAGCGGAACTTGTGCGGCCGGATACACGACAAGCGAGGAGCCCACGACGAGCATCACGTCGGCGGCCTTTGCCAAGGTGAAAGCCTCCTCGACGGCCGGGATCGGCATCGGTTCACCGAACAGCACCACCGTTGGCTTGAGAAGGGCCCCGCCGCAAGCTCGGCATCTTGGCGGCATCTCCACGTCGAGCCTGGCCTGGACCTCCGAACGCCTTTCGCGCGTGCCGCAGTCGAGGCACTGGACCGCGCGGCCCGAGCCATGAAGCTCGACGACCCGGCGGCTGCCCGCATCCTGGTGCAGCCCGTCAGTGTTCTGCGTGACGACACCCACCAGGCGGCCGGCCTTCTCCAGTGCCGCGAGAGCGATGTGGCCCGGGTTGGGACGAGCCGCGAGCACGGCCGGGCCGCGTTCTCGGGCGACTCTCCAGTAACCGGCCGGATCCTCCAGGAAGCTGTCGATCGAGGCCACCTTGACCGGGTCGTAGCGCGACCACAGGCCACCCTCACCACGGAACGTCGGGATTCCGCTCTCCGCCGAAACGCCGGCGCCTGTCATCGCGAGTCCGGTGCGAGCGGACGCGAGCAGCTCCGAAGCGCGCTCGATGGTCACGAATCAGCCGGCCCTGCCGCGAAAACCGCTTGCCATGCGTAAAGCCTCTTCTGCGCAGAGTACGCGGCCATCGCAGCGTTGGTCGGAAAGGGCACCCAGGGCGATGTCGCCTCTTCGCGAATCGCGCTCACGCGAAAAACACGAAACGTCTCCGCCGACTTGCCCTTCAGCTGGATCCCGGGGACCTGGTCGACGGCCACGAGCTGCGCACATGCGTCAAAGGTCGGCTGGCCGATGATCGCGGTGAATGGCTCCGCGGCCCCACAGAATCGCGCCGCTGTGTTGACCGTGTCGCCGAGCGCCGTGTACTGCAGCCTGTCCTTGCTGCCCATGTTGCCGACGACCGCGGGACCTGTGTTGATGCCAACGCCCCAGCTGATCGGCGGCAAACCCTTGGCGGCGAGCTTCGCAAGCAGCGTCGGCGCGGAGTTGACCAGGTCGTATGCGCAGCGCAGCGCCAGAAGCGCATGGCTCGGCTGCGCGACGGGTGCATTCCAGATGGCCACAATCTCGTCGCCAACGTACTTGTCGATGGTGCCGTCCCACTTGAAGATGAGGGCGGTCAGCTCCTCGAGGTAGTCCTGGATCACTGCCAGCACGTCTTCGGCGCGCATCGCCTCGGACATCGCGGTGAATCCGCGAATGTCGACGAACAGCATCGTCAGGTCGCGCCTCTCACCACGCGAGATGATCTCGTCGATCGACTTAGAGGCCGCCAGCTGACGCGCGATACGCGGATCGACCCAGTGCCCGAAGATCAGCTCCACCTTGCGCCGCTCGCGTTCCTCCAGCACGTAGCGAGCCCCGAGAGAGAAGGTGGCGGCCAGGGCGATTGCGATCGGCGCGTACAGCGGGTCGCTGAGATATCCGCTCTGGCCGAGCACCTCGATGACCGCGAAATAAGCGACGAGGATGCCGGCCGTGAGGACCATGCCGTTTCTGAAAGACGGGAGATAGACGACCAGGCCGACGATCGCGGACAGCAACAGGACCGCCAGGTATAGCGAGAGCGGCGGCTGCACACGGAGGTAACGATCCGAAAGGATCGTGCTCATAGCGTCGCCGAGGATTCGATAGCCGTAGTTCTGGTTGCCGAGCATGCACTTCGGCCGAGTCATCGGGCAGAAGTTGTCTTCGTGAGGAAAGCTGACCGCCTGCGAGTACACGTCCCCCGCGTCGATCAGCTTGGTGCCGACGACGACGATGTGGCCGGTGATCGATTCCGGGTGCGGGCAGCCGGCGTTGAGCGCATCGACATAAGCGCAGGACGGTCCGCTTCCATTCGTGAAGTTGATGAGCATCTGGTTGCCGACCAAGGGAATGTGATGCGGCCCGAACGTGGTCTCGGTGCCGGCTCGGTTCGTGACCAGCGGAACGTTGATGCCTTCGGAGATCCTCAAAGCCTCGATGAAGGCGGGCTCATCGCCTTCGTTCTCGGGACACGTTTTGGCTGGACGCAGCTCGACTCCACGGATCGAGTCGGCGGCATCCGGGTAGCCCAATCCACGGTCGCCTACGACTGCGGCCACCGTCGAGAATTCCGGCCGTGGCGCGTCGTCGGCCGTACATACGAGCACGACGTTGCCGGCGGACTGGATCGCGGCTGCGAGCTCGGCGTCTGGCTTAGCGGAAGGATCCTCGGGATCGGTGGGCGTCAGGTGGTCGAGGACAACGTCAAAGAGGATCACCTTCGGATGGAGGCTCGCCAGGTAGTTGATCACTTTGGCGTGATAGGAGTTGAGCCACGGATACGCGCCCAGGTCGTCCTTCGATCGCTGGTCGATCGCGATCAAAGTGATGCGCGAATCGGCCGCCGGCGCGGGATAGAGCTGGTCTTGCGCAGCGTCAAACGACCTGCTGATCAATCCTGTGTACGCGAAGGTGGACACGAGAATGCCCGCGATCAGGCCCGCCAACGCGAAGCGCCAGGCCAGTCGCCAGTCGCCCACCCGCTCGCGGACCATGCGTCGGTATCTTATGTTCGGTGCGCGTCCTCGAATCGCGACGGACGCTTGCCATCTATGTGGCGGCCGGCGCTTCTTTCGCTGCCCTCTCGGCCCGCGGCCTGACGGTCCCGCTCTATGCGCACGACCTCGGCGCCGATCGCTTTCAGGTCGGCGCCCTATTCTCCGTGGCCACGCTGGCTGCCGCGCTGCTGTCGCTGCCGTCCGGGCTTCTCATCGACCGCTTCGGCGCGCGATCGCTGCTGATCTTCTCCCTGATCGTCGCCGGCGGTTCGCAGCTGGCGTCCGCCGCGACGACGACGGTCCTACCACTGTTCATCTGGCAGATCGCCGGCGGTCTGGGTTCCGGGGCCCAGCAGGCCGCGCTCTTCTCGGCGATCACCGAATCAGTCAGGCCGGGCAGGCTGGGCCGTGCGATGGGGTGGCTCACCTTCTCCATGCAGGCGGGTTTCTTTATCGGCCCGTCGATCGCCGGCCTGCTGCTGACCAAGCTCGACATCCGCACCGACCTCGCGGTAACGACGGCGATGCTCGTGTTCACAATCCCAGGCGCCATCGCGGCCAGCGGAACGCGTCAGTCCATGCAGGGCGGGCTGTCGCTGCGGGAGCCTCTGCGAGCGCTAGTGGCGCAGCGAGCCTTCTGGCCCGTAGTCGTCGGGTTGGTGTCGGCCACGCTCGCCTGGGGCACCGTGGGTGCGTTCCTTCCCATCTTTGGCAAGGAGGCGCTTCGACTCCCGAGCTCGCAGGTGGG
>VBHB01000121.1:0-1594 GCA_005880315.1 Chloroflexota bacterium
CGCGATCGTCGCGGGCATCGGCTTCGGGCTGTTCTTCATCTTCAACCACGCGGGGAGCTCTGGGGGTGTCACAACTTTTGTCAGCGGACGATTCGGCTCGGGATCCGCGTCATTGTGCTTTGCGTTGATCAGCCGCGTATCCCCTCTGCCTCGCCGAAGCGTTCTCCCGATCATCGCGATTGGTGGGTCGTTCGACGGCATCGGGGTCGTGCTCTATCTCTTCGCGACGTTTCACGGACTGCTGTCCCTCAGCGCGGTGCTCACGTCGTTCTATCCGGCCTTCACCGTGCTGTGCGCGCGCTTGTTCATCGGCGAGAAACTGGCGGCCATCCAGCTGTTGGGCGCAGCCCTGGCCATCGCCGCCGTGGCTCTCATCGCAGCGACCTGAAGTGCCCCGCTGAGGATTCGAACCTCAGACCCTCTGTTTAGAAGACAGATGCTCTATCCACTGAGCTAGCGGGGCGGCTCTCGCATTCGGGAGAATACCCGGAGGGGTCGTGGCTAACACTAGCGGCAAGCTGCAGGAGCTCAAGACCATACTCGCCGAGGTCTCGGACCTCGAGCGAGCGGCGGCGCTCCTCGAGTGGGACCAGGAAACCTACATGCCTCCCGGCGGCGTCCAGTCCCGCTCCGAGCAGTTCTCCACCCTGCTCCGCCTGGCCCACGTGCGCTTCACCTCGGATGCGGTGGGCGGCCTCCTCGACGACCTTGAAGACGAGCTCGGAGGCCGGCCGTACGACTCCGATGAAGCGAGCCTCATGAGAGTCACCCGGCGCGACTACGACCAGGCGCGCCGGCTCCCTGCCGACCTTGTCTCCGAGGCCGCTCGTGCCGGCTCGGTCGCCCAACCGCACTGGCAGAAAGCGCGCAAGGAGTCGAACTTCAGCCTCTTCGCTCCTTACCTGGAGAAGAACGTCGAGCTCAACCGCCGTATCGCAGACGCACTCGGTTACCAGGAGCGACCTTACGACGCGCTCCTCGACCGCTACGAACCCGGCATGAAAACCGCCGACCTCGAGGCCATCTTCGAAGAGCTCAAGCGCGCCATCGTGCCTCTCATCGCGGACATCGCGCGCAACGCCGACGCCGTCGACGACCGCGTGTTGTACAGGGGCTTCGACCCGGACCTCCAGCTCGCCTACGCTGCCGACCTCGTCAAGCGACTCGGCTACGACATGGAGAGAGGCCGGCAGGACCTCTCGACCCATCCTTTCTCCTCGGCTTTCGGTCCCGGTGACGCGCGCATCACGACCCGCGTTTCCAGAGACTTCTTCAATGAATGTCTCTTTGGCTCGATTCATGAGTCTGGCCACGCCATGTACAACCAGGGCATGGGCCAGGACATCGACCGAACGCCGCTGTGGGGCGGCGCGTCGCCCGGGGTGCACGAGTCGCAGTCGCGGTTATGGGAGAACCTGGTCGGTCGCAGCCGGCCCTTCTGGCGCCACTTCTTCCCCAGCCTCCGCGCCACCTTCCCGGAGCCGCTGCACGGCGTCGACGATGAGGCTTTCTACAGCGCGGTCAACCGCGCCTACCCTTCCTTTATTCGCGTCGAGGCGGACGAGGTCACGTACAACATGCACGTCCTGCTCCG
>VBHB01000121.1:1668-7820 GCA_005880315.1 Chloroflexota bacterium
GGCAACCTGGTCGGCGCGCAGCTGATGGAAAAGGCGCGCCAGGACGTCCCTGACCTCGACTCACAGTTCGAGCGGGGCGATTTCGCGCCCCTTCTGGGCTGGCTTCGACGAAGCGTCCATCGCCACGGCCGGAAGTTCACGCCGAACGAATTGCTCGAACGCGCCACCGGCAAGCCGCTGACCGCCGCGCCGTGGATCGCGTACGTCCGGCAGAAATTCGGCGCGCTGTACGCGCTCCAGAGAGTCCCGAGCTAGCTCCGGTAGGGATAGTCACCCGCGCGGGCGAGCATCCCGGGCAGCTCCTTGCCGAGCTCGCTGCCCAGCCAACGCGAGGTCGCGAGGAGCGCGTCAAGGTCGATGCCAGTCTCCACGCCCAGGCCTCGCAGCAGGTAGACCAGGTCTTCCGTGGCGATGTTGCCCGTCGCTTTGGGTGCGAAGGGACAGCCGCCCGCGCCTCCCACCGATGCATCGAGAGAGACGACCCCCTGCTCCAACGCCGCCAACGCATTCGCGTAGCCGGTGTTGCGCGTGTTGTGGAAATGCGCGCCCACGCTCGCGCCGAGATCACGCGAACCGCGCACGAGGTACCTGACCTGCGACGGGACTCCGACGCCGATGGTGTCGGCCAGGCAGATCTCGTCCGGCGGGATCGCCATCAAGCGCTCGACGAGGCCGAGCACGCGCTCGGGTGGGACCACGCCCTCGAACGGGCAGCCGAACGCGACGCTGATGGTCACCGTGATCGGCACGCGATCCGATCGCGCCCGCGCCACCAGCGCCAATGCCGCCTGCAGGCCCTGCTCGGTGGTCGCGTTCTGGTTGCGGCGGCCGAACTCGTCCGTCGCCGCGAATGCGTAATGGACCTCGTCCACCCCGGCCGAAATTGCGCGCTCGTAGCCGACGTCGTTGAGGACCAGCCCCGCGTACGAAGTGCCTCCGCGACGGTGCAGCGCCGCCATCACGTCTTCAGCGCCGGCCATCTGGGGCACGAGCTTGGGGTTGACGAAGCTCGCCGCTTCGATTCGCTTCACGCCGGCTGCGGCCAGCCGGTCGCACAGCTCTGCCCGCATCGCCGCCTCGAGCAGCTTCTCCTCGTTCTGCAGGCCGTCGCGCGGCCCGACGTCGCAGATGATCACCGACACATAGATAAAGGTAGGGCGGCGAGCCCGATGCCCGCCGCCCAGTGAAACCGACCTGGAGTGCCTTTAGCTCGTCTTTGCGAAGTAAGCGTCTTCGCCATGACCGCTGCGACCGCCGAACGTCAAGTCGTTGCGCATGTCCGTCCAGTAGGCGACGACCCCGCCGTCAGCTGTGGCGGCGATGTTGCTGTAGTCGCCCAAGAATGCCGTCGCGTGCGGGAAACCCGCGTTGACCGTCCGGGCGAACCAGCGGTCGCCTTGGGTCGGGTCAGAGAGTGTTGTGGTGACCTGTGCAGTCGTGAACGCCAGCGTCCCCGACCCTGTCTCGGTCGCCACCGTGTAGCCGTACTGGTGGTTGGCCGAGTCGTAGGAGCGGTCGAAGAAGCCGATCCTGAGGAGGCCGTTCTTGTCGTACGCGCCCCACGGCATGAACTGGTCGCCCTTGATCGCAAGCGCCACCGGTGTCTTGGACCAGGTCTTCCCGCTGTCGAACGACTGGCTCACGACCACGTCCGAGTTGGTCTTCGCCACGTATGGGTTGCTGGGAGCAGGCGTAACGCTGTTGCGCATGTCCGACCACACGACGGCGAGATGCGCGGCGTTCTTGGGGTCTGCCGCAATGTTGCCCGCGGCCCAGCTGCGGAAAACGCTGTCCTGGTAGGTCTGCCGGCCGAAAGCGATCGGGTAGTCGGTGGCGCCGTCGATGGTCGTCGCGACCTTGACCGGCGCGCCGAGCGCCGCGCCCGTCGCGGGGCTGACCTCCACTACCTCGTAGTCGTCGCGGCCGGTGGCCAGGTCGGTGGTGTTGAGGAACGAGACGAAGATGCGCCCGTCCTTGGCCACCACTGGAGTTGACACGAACGCCTGGTCGAGGCTGCCCGAGATGGTGTTCAGAGCCGACCATGACTGGCCGCCGTCATGCGTCACGGAGCTGTGAATCGTGGCGGAGATGAAGCCGCCCTTCTGGCCGAGCCTGAAGTCGCCGTAGGTGACGATGGCATTGCCATTGCCCCACGCGGCCACGTATTCCTTGTCCAGCAGGTCGCCGACGCCGGTCTCGATGCCGCTGCCGCTGGCCACTCGGACGACGCTCCACGTCTTGCCGCCGTCGGCCGAGTTCGAAACCAGCACGTCCGGGTTCTGAGCGCTGCGCGGGCCGACGAACCGGAACCCCAGCGTCGCATAGTAGGCGTGCCCGCTGGCGTCGAAGGCCAGGGCCGGGTCGCCGGTCGCCTGGTACGAAGAGTTGGAGAACACCGGGTACATCGACCACGTCTTGCCGCCGTCGAAGGTCACGTGCGCGCGCGAGAGGATGGTCTCGCTCACATGCCCGTCGGGGTTGAGGGCGATCTGGTAGTCGTTGGCACCGCCGATCATGTTCAGGGCGTTGGTCGGATTGACCGCGATCGCGGTCTCGTTGTGCGGTCCCACCGACGCCTCGGTGCAGTCGGTGTTGGCGTTCGGCGTGGTCTGGGTGGCGGTCGTGCAGATGGCCGTCCCGGTCTTCACCGACGGCGCCGTACCGAATACCGCGCCGTCGACCGGCGCCGGCGCGCCTGTGACGTTGTGCGCAAAATCGATCGGCTGCGGGTTGGTATCCGCGGCGGCGGCCAGCGATTGGCCGACCACGATCACCCCGATCGCAGCCAAAAGCAAAAGCCTGAGTCTCACCACAACCTCCTTGAAAATGAACCCGATGGCTCGCCAAGAGGAGTCCCCCCACTGAACCTGTCTTTAAGAACCTGCCACAAAACGGGCGGTCCGCGCTACTCGCGAGTTGAATGGCCCACCAAAACAGAAGGGCCGCCCCGTCGTGAGGCGGCCCCTTTTTCTGAATGGTGAGCTGCTAGCTGATGTTCGCGCTGTAGATGTTCTGGTCGAGACCGCCCGTGCTGTCGAAGCACGTCGTGAAGGACGAGGTGCAGAGGCCGCCGACGTGCGAATCACCCGCGGGATCGTTGCCATCGGAATCCGAGGCCGCAACCACGTCGCGCGCGTCGGTCCAGACTGCAGCAACCGAGGTACCGACCGCCGAGACCATGATGTAGTCGCCGAAGAACGGTATCGCCCGGCCTCCGAACTGCTCGAAGTTGGGGTTGGTCAATGCGCTTGTTAGCTGCTTGTGCGTGGTCCAGTGCACGCCGTCGGTCGAGCTCGAGTACCAGACCGCAAGGCATGCGTAGCCATGGCCGGCCGAATCGTTGCAAGGCGCGGACGTGGCCGAGTAGTTGGGGTCGAGCCGGCTGTCGTAGTAGACAGCGCTGAAGACGCCATTTGCGGCCGTGATCCACGGGAAGAACTGATGCCCCTTGGTCTGGGGATCGATCGGCGAAGCCGAAGGCGTGGACCATGTGGCGCCGCCGTCCTTCGAAATCGTCGACTGGATCTGGCCCTGCCCTGAGGCAAGGGCGACCTGGAAGGCCATCACGATGTCGCCACCCTTCGTGGCGATGGTCGGCTGGGCCAGGTCGAAGCGGGGGAAGGTCTGCCCGGTCGGGCACGCGAACGGGGCGTCGCCGCAGTCACGAGCGCCATTGCCGGAGAACTGGCTCGAGAGGAAGGGTGTGAAGGGAACTGCGATCGTCGCCATGCTGAAGGTCTGGCCGCCATCAAGTGAGGTGGCGAAGGCCGCGCCCTCGCTGAAGTTGCTGCCCAGCGACTTGGTGCCGCCGGTGTTCGCAAACCACGAGACGTAGACCTGGCCCGTCGGGCCGATGGCGATGTTCGGACCCTGGTTGTTGCACACGCTGCTGATCTTCATCGGCGCGCTGAAGGTGGCGCCGTGGTCGGTCGAGCGCGAGAACACGATCTCGTTGCAGCCCCGACCGTGGAAATCCGACCAAGCGGCGTAGATGTTGCCGTTCGCCTGGTCGACCTGGATGCCGGTCTTGTCGTTGAAGCTGCCCTGGCCGAACGTGTTCGTAGCCAGGATCACGGTGCGCACGTAACGCGAACCGTCAGTGGCGCTCTTGCCCGGGTCGGAGGCCGCGTAGGTCGCAACCCATACGTCGCCGGTGTTGTCGCGGAACGAAGCCGAGTTCCCATCCGGAAAACCGCGGTTGAAGTTGTTGCCCATGTAGAACAGGTTTCCTGACTTGTCCCACGCCTGCACCGGGTCGCCGGCCGCGATCGCGCCGCCGAGCGCCATCTGGTGCACGGGGCTGGCCGCGGCTTGCGGCGAGCTGTCCAGCAGGTAGCCCGGGACGAGGCTGTCGACCCAGGTGGCGCCGCCATCGGTCGAGCGGTAGAAGCCCGCCCACGCGTCGTGGTTGGTCGGGATCGTGCAGTAGTCGTTGCTGCCGGAGGTCCGCACCATCGCGTTGCGCGGATCGATGGCAATCGTCGGCTCGTTCTGCTGACGCCGGTCGGTTCCACAGCGCGTCAGCGTCGCGTCCGAGTATGTGCCCGTGCCTCCGAGCACGTCGGCGCTCACGTAGCTGCCCGCGATGTTGTCCTTGGTCACACGCGTATTCGTCGGTGTCGTCCCGGCGGAGCTCGTCAGGCTCTGGCTTGCGGCCACGACTATGGCCAGCGCCACGACCACGAATCGGACTGGTCTCACCACAACCTCCTTGCAACCGAGCGGCCGTTCAGCCAACCCCAAGCTGAACCTGACCTTAAAACTTGCCACAAATCGGGCCCGCGCGCCACTAGAGAATCGGGGGCTACCCCACCAGGTCGGTCATCGGCTGCGCCTGCGCCGCCTGGCCGAGGCGGCCGACGCCCATCAGGTCTTCCACGGTTGCCAGCAAAGAGTAGTGGTCGTAGGGGTTGCCGCTCTCGAGGTGGGACCGTCCGGGCCTAACCACCAGGGTCAGCACGCGGTTGGAGGCGCTGCCATCGTCCTCGTCCCATGTGATGACGAGTACGCCATTGCTCTTCCAGGCCTCCGAGCTCGTGATCAGCCCAACCGTCTGCTCCAGCCACTGGTCGCCCACGGCAAGGCGGCAGTCGTGGGTGTCATGGCATCGGTCCGGGGTGATCCAGCTGAACTGAGGAGTGCTGCCGGAGAGGTCGCCGGCGAGGTCCGTGAACGGCACCACGTTGGCCGGACACGCGCCGCCGTAATACGCGAAGGGATTGTGGGCGAGGTCGTAGGGGACCGGGCTGCGCACGCAGCCGCGGTCGCCGAGGCCCTCCATGTAAGCCTTCCACGACACGCCCGCATTCGTCAGCTGGGTGCCGAGAGCCTGATTCTGCAGGACGTAGTAGCCGTCGTCGCGCACCCCCCAGGTCGAGCCGGACGTCAGGGCCAGGTAGTTCGGAACGCTCGGGTGGGCGATCGCGTGGTAGTTGCTCGCCACCCCGTAGGTGGCCGCCAGCGAAGCCGTGAACTGGCCCGACATCGCCGATTCGTAGGACTTGTTCTCCATGACGATCAGGAACACATGCCGCGCCTGGGCCGGGCTTGGCGAGGCCGACGGACTGGCCTTCGAGGGCGTGCCGGCGTTGGCGTCGCCCCCCGCACAGGCGGCCAGTAGCCCGCCAACAGCCAGAGCCGCGACCACTTGCTGTAGCCACTTGATTGTTGGAGTCACTCTATTTATCATGTGACCTGAATGAACGTTAGGGGAGGGATGCGATGAACGACACCTCGCCAGGTACTACTACACCTCGACTCCAGGGTCGGTGGCTGGGCCTGGCGGCCTTGACCATCAGCGGCCTCGTGCTCGGGCTCGACATCACGATCCTGGTCACGGCGCTGCCGACGCTGTCGGCCAAGCTCAACGCGACCACCGACCAGCTGCAGTGGATGTCCGCCGCCTACACCCTGGCCCTGGCGGGTTTCATGCTCCCGGCCGGCGTCCTCGGCGACCGCCTCGGGCGCAAACGGATGCTGCTGGTCGGCCTGCTGACGTTCGGGATCTCGTCGGTGATAGCGAGCCAGATGACCTCGGCCGGCGGGCTGATCGTCATGCGGGTGGTCATGGGTATCAGCGGCGCGATCGTCCTGCCCCTGATGCAGTCGATGCTGCCGTCGATGTTCCAGGAGGACGAGCGCCAGCGCGCCAT
>VBHB01000159.1 GCA_005880315.1 Chloroflexota bacterium
TGCTGCCTCAAGAGCAACGCGGGCGGGTGGGTATCGAGGACCTGGCCGAAGTTGCCTTCGCTCCCGGGCTGCCAGTGCGCCGACGCCTGCATGTAGAGACGGACGTCAGGCAGCTCGGGCGTGAACGTGGCCGCGATCAAAAGGGCGTTCTCGTCCGGGTCGGAGAAGAACTCCTTGGTCAGCCGATATTCGTGATGGGTGCTGTCGACGGTGAACGCGGGGACGCCGGGCGCGAGCCACGTGACCCGGTGCTGGCCGTCACCCGCGTCGTCGACGGGGGGCGCGCCGCTCGCTGAGGCGAAGAAACGCAGCTCGTGCAGCGCTACGCGATCTAGGGTCGGGAAGAAGACCTCGCTTAGGGTCCCGTCGGCAAGCGTGTACCAGAGCTTGCTTCTCGGTCCGGGCGCCGCTCCGAATGCCATCTTGCGGCCGGGACCCCACATCGGGGGCGCGCCTGGACCTCCTGGTGCCTCCATGAGGTGCTAAGTATGAAAGGGCTCGTGACGGATAGAATCGAGCGACGCCCGGACCATGCGGGGAGGTGGCTGAGTGGTCGAAAGCACCCGCCTGCTAAGCGGGTAGGGGGTGTAAAGCTCCCTCGCAAGTTCAAATCTTGTCCTCCCCGCCAACGCCACAAGCCTCTTGCGCTCTGATTTTTGCGAGATAGACTGACGCACCGTGGGGAGGATGGAGGAACAGGCGGCGCGCGCAGCCGAGGCGGTGCTCGAGCCGGGAGAGATTGTCGAAATCGCAATCTGGGCCCCGTTCGGCAGGGTCTCGATAAAGAGGCAGGTTTTGACGGCTGCTGCAGTCTCCGTCGCGACCGCAGGTCTGTTCACCGCCTACGTCTCGCCGAAAAGAGTGCCCATCATCCTCACGACGAAACGGTTTCTCATCCTCGGGTCGAAAGAAGGCCTCGTCAACGACCAGGCCGAGAGCAAGGTCGTGGCCGAGATGCCCCGCTCCGAACTCCGGGCAAAGCTCCCCCGCCGCAGGGTGTTGAATGTGGTGCTCGAGCTGACGGACCCCCAGGGAACGCCCGCGGGCCGAATGATCTTCACCCACTTCAACAAAAGGGATCCCGATCGAATCGCCGCGGCGCTGGGTCAGCCGCCGACAAGCAACTAACCTTCCGCAGATTCAGCCGTCCAACCCATCCGGCTAGACTCCGATTTGTGGGTCCGCGAATCACGGCACTCGCGATCGCGGCCATCCTGGTGCTGACCGCGTGCACGTTCGGGAGCACCGCGCAGCATCCCAAGTCCTCTACCAGTCCTGCTCTTCCCAGCCCGAAGAAGGTCGCGTGGACGGCATGTGGCGCTTTCCAATGCGGAACGGTGACTGTTCCGCTCGACTACACGCACCCCCAGAACGGGACCATCGGCATCGCGGTGATCAGGAAACCGGCCACCGACGTCGGTGACCGCATCGGATCCGTCCTCACGAATCCCGGTGGACCGGGTGCTTCGGGCGTTCAATTCCTCCGCGATAACGCATCTGCCATGGCCGCTCTCAACGTTAGGTTCGACCTCGTCGGCTTCGATCCGCGCGGCATCGGTGAAAGCTCGCCGGTACGCTGTCTCGACGGTTCGCAAGAGGACAAGTTCAACGCTCTCGACTCGGTCCTCGACGACCCTGCTGAGAAGCAGGCTGCCATCCAAGCGGACAAAGACTTCGCGGCCGGGTGCCAGGCGCGAAGCGCGAAGGTGCTTCCGTTCCTCGACACGCCGAGCGTGGCACGTGACATGGACATGATCCGAGCGGCTCTCGGAGACGACAAGCTCACATACCTGGGCTTCTCGTACGGAACGTTTATCGGCGAGCACTACGCTCACCTCTTCCCCACCCACGTACGCGCGCTCTCGCTTGATGGCGTGCTCGACCCGACTGTGTCAGCCAACGACCTTCTCCTTGCGCAGCTCGTCGGCTTCGAGAAAAACCTGCAGGCTTTCCTCGCCGACTGTCGCGGACGCGCGTCGTGTACGTATGGACGCAGCGGGGATCCGGGTACAAAGCTCAACACGCTCATGCAACGTCTTGACTCCAGCCCTATGCCGGTTGGCAACCGAGCACTCACGCGCGCGCTCGGCATCACTGGTGTCCTCGTCGCCCTGTACGACGAAAGCTCCTGGCCATATCTCGACCGGGCGCTGACGCTGGTGGATCAGGGCAATGCGTCGGTGCTGCTTGCGCTAGCCGACCTTTACCTCGGCCGGAACGCGGACGGGACTTACAGCAACGAGACTGAAGCCAACTACGCCGTCAACTGCCTCGATCGCGCGGTGCCCCCGGATATCGCTACCTACGACCAGGTCGGCGCCGCTTACGCGAAAGCCTCGCCTTTCTTCGGTCTCGCAGAGCAATACTCAAATCTGCCTTGCGCCTACTGGCCGGTCAAGGCCACCGGAGAGGTCGGGCCGATCACGGCGGACGGCGCCCCGCCGATCCTCCTCGTCGGTGGGACAAACGATCCGGCTACCCCATATGCGTGGGCGCAATCGGTCCACCACCAGCTGGCCGGCTCGGTTCTACTGACCAGGAACGGAAACGGCCACGTGTCCTACTTCGCCAGCAGCTGCGCGGAGACGATCGAGGACTCGTACCTCATCAACCTCAAGCCCCCGGCGGACGGTTATACGTGCTCCTCGTAGGGAGCGCGCATCAGCCGACCGCGGTCGCGACCTTGGTCTTGTTGAAGATGAGCTCGTCTTTGCGGGCGTCCACCTCGACCGTGTCGCCATCCGAGAACTTGCCCTCGAGGAGCATCATCGCAAGCGGATCCTGAACCATCCGCTGGATCGCACGCTTCAGAGGGCGGGCGCCGTAAACCGGATCCCATCCCCTGGTCGCGAGCAGCTTGCGCCCGGCGTCTGTGACCACGAGCAGAATGTGACGTTCCGCCAAGCGCTGCTGCAGGCGCCGGAGTTGAATGTCCACGATCGCGGCCAGCTGGTCTTCGGTGAGCGGCTTGAACACGATGACCTCGTCTATCCGATTCAAGAACTCGGGGCGGAAGTGATCGCGCAGCACCGACATCACCGCTTCGCGCACCTCGCCCATCGTCGAGGATCTGGAGCAGGATGTTGAAGACGTCGGGGTGCGCCTTCTCGATCTCGTCGAACAGGACGACAGAGTACGGCCGGCGCCTCACCGCTTCAGTCAGCTGGCCGCCTTCGTCGTAACCGATGTAGCCGGGCGGCGCGCCGATCAAGCGCGCAACCGTGTGCTTCTCCTGATACTCGGACATGTCCAGGCGGATCAAGGCCTGCTCGTTGTCGAACAGGAATTCCGCGAGAGCGCGGGCGAGCTCGGTCTTGCCGACTCCGGTCGGGCCGAGGAAGATGAACGATCCCACCGGGCGGTTGGGGTCTGAAAGACCGGAACGATTCCGCCGCACGGCGTTGGCCACCGCGCTGACGGCCTCGTCCTGCCCGACCACCCGCTCGTGTAGGCGCTCTTCCATCTTGATGAGCTTGGCGATCTCGCCTTCCATCAACCGCGATACCGGGATTCCGGTCCAGCGGGCGACGATCTCGGCGATGTCTTCTTCGTCGACCTCTTCTTTGAGAAGCGCGTGGCCACCCTGCAGCTCGGCCAGCCGAGCTTGCGCGGCCTGGATCTGCTTCTCGATCTCGACCGCTTTGCCGTAACGGAGCTCGGCGGCTTTGGCAAAATCGGCCGCGCGTTCGGCGCGGTCCGCGTCCGCGCGCACTTCCTCGAGCTGAGCCTTGAGGCCGCGGATGCGACTGATGACCTCCTTCTCCTGCTCCCAGCGCGAGCGCGGAGACGTCCTCTGCTCGGTGAGATCCGCGAGCTGCCTCTCGAGGGAAGCGAGCCGCTCCTTGGAAGCCTTGTCGGTCTCCTTCTTCAGCGCCTCGCGCTCGATCTCGAGCTGCCGGATCTGACGCTCGATCTCGTCGAGCTCAGCGGGCATCGAGTCGATCTCGGTGCGCAGCCGCGCTGCGGCCTCGTCGATGAGGTCGATCGCCTTGTCGGGCAGGAAGCGGTCGCTGATGTACCGATTCGAAAGCACGGCGGCGGCGACGATAGCCGCGTCCTTGATGCGGACGCCGTGGTGGATCTCGTATCGCTCGCGCAGGCCGCGAAGGATGCTGATCGTGTCCTCGACCGTGGGCTCACTGACAATGATTGGCTGGAACCGCCGCTCGAGGGCAGCGTCCTTCTCGATGTGCTTGCGATACTCGTCGAGGGTGGTTGCGCCGATGGCGCGCAGCTCACCACGCGCGAGTGCAGGCTTCAGGAGGTTGGCTGCGTCGATGGCGCCTTCGGCGGCGCCGGCGCCGACCAGCGTGTGTAGCTCGTCGATGAAGAGGACTACCTGGCCATTGGAGCCCTCGATCTCCTTGAGCACCGCCTTGAGCCGATCTTCGAACTCACCGCGGTATTTCGTACCGGCCACGAGAGCGCCAAGGTCGAGCGCGATCACGCGCTTGCCCTTCAATCCCTCAGGCACGTCGCCGGCGGCGATGCGCTGGGCGAGTCCCTCGGCGATGGCGGTTTTGCCGACGCCCGGCTCACCGATGAGAACTGGGTTGTTCTTGGTGCGACGAGACAGCACCTGGATGACACGGCGGATCTCCTCGTCGCGACCGATGACCGGGTCGAGCTTGCCTTCAGCCGCAAGCTTGGTCAGGTCACGTCCGTACTTCTCGAGGGCCTGGTACTTCGACTCCGGATTCTGGTCGGTTACGCGCTGGTTGCCGCGGATCTGCCGCAGCGCTCGCAAGATGGCATCGTGACCGGCGCCCGCATCCTTCAACGCCTTGGAGTCGGCCAGCGCGAGGAGGAGATGCTCAGTCGAGATGTACTCATCCTTCAGCTTGTCGGCCTCCTGCTCTGCCTGCTCGAGGGCGTTCTGCAGCGCTGAGCTCAGGTAGGGCTGGCCGCCACCACTGACCCGGGGCATGTGCTCGACGGCGGAAACGAGCGCCGGCTCGAGCGCCTGGACGGAGACGCCGGCGCGCTCGAGCAGCGTGCGCCCGACCCCGTCCTGCTGGCGGATCAGCGCGAGGATCAGGTGCTCGGGCTCGATCGCCTGCTGGCCGAGACTGCGCGCGAACTCCGCAGCATCCTGCAGAGCCTCCTGGGCCTTTTCGGTGAATTTCTCCAGCCTCATGCCCTTATCGCTACCCCCACAATCCAGCCGTCAAACGAGCGGTCGGTATCTTGGCTCCATGCCCGAGCTGCCGGAGCTGGAAGCGCTGCGGATCCGCCTCGGCCCCCGCCTCGAGGGCCGGCTTATCACCGCTGCCACAGTGAACCCGAAGAAGGCGCACATGCTCCGGTACCCCGTCGAGCATTTCGCAAACGAACTCCCAGCTCGCCGCATCGTGTCGCTTTCCCGACGCGGCAAGCACCTGGTTTTTGCCACGGAGCTTGGCGGTGGCGGTTCGGAGCGATGGTTGGTGATCAACCCGATGCTGGGCGGCCGCTTTCAGATCGCTGATGGCGACGTCCCGGTGCCGGCGACCGAGGTGTTCACCATCCGCATCGAGGGCCGGCAGGAGCTGCGCTACCTGGACTTTCGCGACATGGGCCGGATCTACTGGGCAACCGACCTCGCTCGCGAGATTCCGGGCTGGAGCGAGCTGGGGCCGGAGGCGGACTCGGTCGCGGCGATGGGCATAGACGTCTTTCGCAAGCGTTTGCGGCGATTTCGCGACGAGCTCAAGGATCTGCTGCGCAACCAGGAGTTCCTGGCCGGGATTGGCAACGCGTACTCGGACGAGGTCCTCTTCGAGGCCAGGTTGCTGCCTTTGCGGCGGCGGGCGTCACTGAAACCGTCGGAGGAGGAGGCGCTGTTTCTGGCGATTCCGGTGGTACTCACTCGGGCCGTGGAGGCGATTCTGGCCAATCCCAACTACGAGGAGTCGAAGCAGGACCGGTCGTTCATGGCGGTGCATATGAAAGGCGGCAAGACGTGCCCACGGTGCGGGCATCGGATCAGCCAGCTCGGGTCGAACCGGGAGCCGCTCAACTTCTGCCGGGGCTGCCAGCTCTAACCCGGCGCGCGCCGCCCCCTAGGGGCGCAGCTTTGGCGGGCCCTCCCTTCCGTTTTGGGCCCCTCCCCCAGCCCAACTCACCTGCTGGCCTCGACCTTAATAAGTGGCGACGACGGCCGCAACCCAGGTTGTTAAGGGTGGCGGGCGGGCAGGTTCTCCGCGATGGAAGCGAGCAGGCGCTGAGAGGCAACGGCGATCTCATCCACGGCGCCCTCGAAAGCCAGCTGATGCTTACCCGACGGCTCGCGAAACCCGCTCACCTTGCGAACGAACTGCCGGGCGGCAGCGCGGATCTCCTCCTCGCTGGCGACCACGTCTGAATGGCGCAATGTCTTGATGCTTCGGCACACGCGACAACGATACGGCGCGGAGGGGCGCAGGCTATCTATGACGGTGCGGTGGCAGCTCCGGAAGCTGCGGCGGCGCGAGCCGCCCCGGATCGAGGCCCGCCCGCTTCAACATCGCATCGGCCAGCCTGTCGTATCGACGCTCGGCGATATCGCCCACCGGATCCGTGCTCGCCGACATCAGAGCCCGAAAGCTCAGCGTCGACACCGCTCGATAAGCCAGCACCGCTCGCGCCTGCTCCGCGCGACCGGTTATCGATGCAATCCGAACGAAGGCCAGCGCCGCTCCCGTCTCCCGCATGTCACGCCACCGCCACCCGCCGTACGGCAGCAGGACAAGGAGGATGGGCGGCAGTGCCACCAGCAGGGCCAGCACGATCGCGAGCTTGATGATCGCGTCGTGGACCTGATGCCCGCCCGCAACCAGCGGGTCGCCCGAGTACTTGCGCAACGTGTCGGCGACGTTAATCAAGAACTGCGTCACGCCCGGAATCCCACCGGGGATCGCATTCCGAAAAGACGTGATCCAGCTGTTGAACGTCATCCCGGTGTTCGTCAGCCCGTCGGCGATCACCTCGAGGCCCATCACGGTCTTGTAGATCAACCACCCCAGGACTCCCCAGGCGACCGCCCAGCTGATCGTGACGAGGTCGGCCAGCACGCGCAGCAGGGCGGGAACCGTGCGATCCGGATAGAGCTTGATCATGGCCGGGACGATAAGTCAACGCGCCGGTCTCGGGTTCCGCCTAGGCGAGCAAACCTCAGCCGTCGATCGCGAATGCCACCTCCACCGACACCCGCACGTCCAGCTGGCCGACCGGGACCTGGCTGGCGGAGCCGGCGTTGACTGACGCAAACCCCGCCGAAGGGTAACTCGGGCTGGTCACGTCGCGGACCCGCACCACCTTGCCTAGCTTGACCCCGGCAGCGGTGGCCATCGCCTGGGCGCGCGTCCGAGCGTCCGCGATCGCCAGGTTTCGCGCCTCCGCCTGGGCCGCCTTGGAGTCGGCGAGGGTGAAGCCAACCCCGATCTGCGTCGCGCCGCCCTCCTGAACCAAGGCGTCGAGCGTCTTGCCTACCGTGTCCACGTTGTGCCACTTGAGCAGGAGCTGCTCGTTGGCGCGATAGCCGTCGATGGTGCCGTTGGGCGTGTAGTTCGGTCCGATGGAGTAGCCGGCGGTATTGATGTCCTTGTCGGCAACACCAAGTACCTTGATGCGGGCGATCAGCTTCGCCGCCTTGGTCGCGAGGCCCTGCTGAGCGGCCGTGGCTGTGGGCGCTTGCGAGTCGACCGCAACCGAGATGAGGGCGAGGTCAGGTCGCTTGGAAACGATGGCATCGCCGCTCGAGATGACGCCGGCATCGAGCGTACCTCCGGACGTTGCCGAGGGCGATGTAAGCAGGATGGTCGGCCGGCTACCGATTGCCAGCACGGCCAGAGCTGCGGTCAGCGCGCAGAGCGTTCCGACGGCAACGGAGACCACGACAGTGCGGAGAGTGGGTTGCATTTTGCGATCCTCCTGTCGTGCAAACGCCGCATCGCGCGGCCACGTAACAAGAAGACCTTGCTAGATTCGGGTCAGCCTCCAGAACCTCCCGGGTGGGTAGAGCGAGTCCGAGGTATTCAGCGGCACGTCGAGGTTGTAGTCGCCAAGCACGATGTGCAGCACGCCGGCGGCGGTCCCAGAAGGAAGTGGCTTGCTGACGTTGAGCGCCGGTGCCCGGAGGCTCTGCAGCAGGACCATACCCGGCCACTCGGCGAGATCGACATTGGTGGTCGATAGGAGTTCGGAGTGACCGCCCCATGGAGGCTCGTAGCTGCCGACTGACTGGTACTTGGAAAGAATTCGCTTGACGATCAGGATCGGCTGCACGGCGGCGATCAGCGACTTCGCGGCCGTGAAGGCATCGGCCAGCGTCGCCAGCCCCATCACGCAACCGAACACGACTTTGGTGAAGCCCGCCACGGTTATGGACGCGGCGAACAGAAAGTTGGCGCCCTGGTTGAAGCCTGAACCGGTCTTGATGCCGATGAGCCCACTCTGTCCGAGGACGTAATCCACGTTGAAGACAGTGCCCACGACCGGCAGCTTGGCGGATGTCTTCGCCACTATCTGGGCGAGGACTTCCTGTTTCATGGCGAACATGCCCAGGGCAACGAGGTCGCTTGGAGTGCTCACCGTCTGAGCGTTCGCGCCGGCCGGATCAGCGAACTTGGTGTGGCTCAGGCCCAGTTCCTTGGCCCGCTTGTTCATGTTGACCACGAACCTGTCGACTGAACCCGCATCCCAGTTCGCCAGCGTGAAGGCAAAGTTGTTGGCTGACGGAATCAGCAGCCCCTCGAGAAGCTGGAACTCGGTCAGCTGTTCTCCCGAGCGGACTTCGACTGCCGATTGCTTGTCGTTGTTGTCGGCCAGATAAGCCTGGACGTCCGCGTCGGTGATCACGATCGACGGACCCGGGTCGCCGAGCTTGAGCGGCTTGTCCTCGAGGGCCAGCAGAGCTGTCATCACTTTGGCGACGCTGGCCGCCGGCATCGGAGCTTCATTTCCGGAGGTTGCGACCATGCCCAGGCCCGAGATGGCGATAGCACCCGAGCCTGGCTTCGGCCAGGGCAGCACCGGTGGCGTTCCCGGCAAAGTCGTCGAGGTCGGAACCGATGCCGTCGCTGCCACCGCCGGTATCGGGCGGAAGTAGTTGAAGGTGACGAGGCCCGCCACCAGCAACAGCAGTGCACCTCCAATGCGAAGCCGCATCCCGCACAAGATAGCGGGAGGCGGAAGCGCGGTTAGCTCAGCTCGACTTCCATGACCTGAACGCGTTCATCAGCTCGGCCTTCAGCGGTTCGGGAACTGGCTCGTCCGCGGCCCTGCCGATCAGCGACCGCGCGGTCCGCAGCTGGGCAAGATACGCGCGGCAGCCGTCGCAGCCGTGAATGTGGTCCTCGAACCTCGCGCGGTCCGCGGGCGACAGGAAGCCATCCAGGTAATCGGTCATCAGCTCCACCACTTCGCGGCAGGTCACCTCAGGTACTCCTCGAGGGTTTTGCGCACCGACGCCCTGCCGCGATGCAGCCGGACCCTCTGGTTCGCCTGTGATATTGAGAGTAGGGCGCACACCTCGTCGGCCTCGAAGCCGGCGACGTCGCGCAAGATCACGACCTCGCGCTGTTTAGAGGGCAGCTGCTCGATGGCGGCCTTGACTTTCTCCCCAGTTTCCCGATCGAGCAACCTCGTTTCGGGCACGTTGCTCCAGCTGTCTGGAGGTGTCGACCACATCCCATCTTTTCCGAAGCGGCGGGGGTCGACCGTCGGGCCCCTGTCGTCCCCACCTTCGCGCCGGAACAAGGACGTGAAAGGCAGGATTCGCGACTCCTTGCGCCGACGAGAGCGGGCGACATTGAGAAGAATCCCGAAGATCCAGGTCTTCAATGACGAGCGGCCCTCGAATCGATCCAGCGTTTTGAGGCAGGTGAGCCAGGTCTCCTGGACCGCGTCCTCGGCAGCGCCGCGATCTCGAAGGTAGGTCATGGCCAGCCGCATCATCGGCCCGTGATAGCGCCCGATCAGAGCCTCGAACGCAGCCTCGTCTTTTGATCTGAGCGCTTCGAGATCTGGATCGGTCGGTTCTCTCACCACCCGTGGCCCAGGATATGTGGACGGCTCCTCCGGCCACGGCGTCCGGCTGGAGAACAGCACGATGCTCATCCTCCACTCGTGTCGCCAACCGACGTTTCGTTACGGTTTCACTTCGTGATTCGACTCAGCCGCGAACGGGCGCGACAAATCGCGGTTACAGCGCAACTGCTGGATGCCAAGCGTCCACACGATGTGCTCGAGACGATTTCCAAGCTCGGGTACGTCCAGCTCGATCCCACTGCCGCCGTGGCGCGCAGCGAGCATCTCGTTCTATGGAGCCGCTTGGGAAACACGTTTCAGACAGGCGAGCTGCCTCGCCTGATCTTCCAGGACCGCGTGCTTTTCGAGCATCGAGCCTTCGTGTACCCCGCCGCCGACTATCCGCTGTACCGGTCATCGAGGAACTTGCCGCAGGATGCCTATGCACGGCACAGGTCCGTCGAGAGCTGGATCGTCAAGAACGCTTCGTTTCGGAAATACATCCGTGCCCAGCTGAAGGCCCGCGGCCCCGTTCGTTCGCGAGATATCGAGGACAGGGCGCAGGTTCCGTGGAAGTCGAGCGGCTGGACGCACAACCGCAACGTGAGCCAGATGCTCGAGTTCATGAGCGCACGTGGAGATATCGCGATTTCCCGGCGCGAAGGCAGCGAGCGCTTCTGGGACCTGGCCGAGCGGGTGCTTCCGGTGCACCTGCCGCCGGTGGCCGCCTCCGAGGCGAACCGCATCCTGGCCGAGCGGCGCCTGCGTGCGTTGGGCATTGCGCGACCCAAAGCGGCCGGTGGCATCGGCACGCCGGCCGAAATCGAGGGCGTCCCGGGCCCTTGGGTTGTTTACCCTGGCCTGCTCGAAACGTCATTCCAGGGTCGGACCGCACTCCTCTCGCCATTCGACCGGCTCATCTACGACCGTGCCCGCGCGCTGGCATTGTTCGACTTCGACTACAAGCTCGAGATCTACGTGCCCGAGGCGAAACGAAGGTGGGGCTTCTACGTGCTTCCGGTCCTGAACGGCGAGCGTCTCGTGGGAAAGGCCGACGTGAAGGCGGACCGCAACACAAGCATCCTGTCCGTGCCCGCGCTTCACATGGAGAGCGGCACCACGAAAGCAGACGTCGATGCGACCCGCGCCGGGCTGCTACAGCTTGCCGATTGGCTGCAGCTGGATAGGGTCAAGATCGCGTGCACCATCCGGAGTCGGTGACACGAGACTGCTGAGGCTCCGAGCTTGATGCGAATGCCGAGCAAGACCAGCGCCTCCAAGATGCGTCCCGTTCGCATACGTGGATTTGGCGGAGGGGCTGGGATTTGAACCCAGGATAGGCTTGCACCTATAACAGTTTTCAAGACTGTCGCCATCAACCGGACTCGGCCACCCCTCCGGGCACCAAGGATTCTAGGAATCAGCGCTCGCCGATGACTTCCAGGCCGCCCATGTACGGTCTCAACACCTCGGGCACGGCGACCGTCCCGTCCCGTCGCTGATACGTCTCCAGGATCGCGTCGATCGTGCGCGTCAGCGCCAGACCGCTCCCGTTGATCGTGTGGACGAACCGAGGCGGGGCGCCGCGCGCCGGGCGGTAGCGCATGTTCGCCCGCATGGCCTGGAAGTCGTTGAACACCGAGCACGACGACACCTCGAGGTATCGCCCAAGTCCGGGGCACCACGCGTTCAAGTCGTACTTCTTGTACTGCGCGAAACCCATGTCGCCGGTGCACATCACCATCACCTGGTAATGCAGGCCCAGCCGCTGCAGGATGTCCTCGGCGTCGGCGGTGAGCCTCTCGAACTCCTCCATCGACTGCTCGGCGCTGGTGACCTTGACCATCTCGACCTTGGAGAACTGGTGCAGGCGGATGAATCCGCGAGTGTCCTTGCCCGCCGCCCCGGCCTCGGAGCGAAAGCACGGGGTGTACGCGGTGTACTTCAGCGGCAGCTGGTCGGCGTCGAGGATCTCGTCACGGTGAAGGTTGGTCAACGGCACCTCTGACGTCGGGATCAGCCACAGGTCCTGACCTTCCACCTTGAAGGCGTCGTCCCCGAACTTCGGCAGGTTGGCGGTGCCGGTCATGGAGGCGCTGTTGACCAGCACCGGCGCCAGCACCTCGATGTAGCCGTGCTCCCGGGTATGGACGTCGAGCATGAACTGGGCCAGCGCTCGCTCCAGGCGGGCGCCCTCGCCAATGAGAAACGCGAACCGCGAGCCGGCCACCTTGCCTGCCCTCTCGAAGTCCATGATGCCAAGCGCTTCCCCGAGATCGAAATGGGTGCGCGCCTCGAAACCGAGCTCCACTCTCGATCCCCATTCGCGGAAGACGACGTTGTCGGCTTCGCTCTCGCCCACCGGCACCGACTCGTGAAAGAGGTTGGGGACGCGCAGCAGCAGGTCGTCAAGCTGCCGCTTGACCGCCTCGGCCTCGGCCAAATCTGCCTTGGCCCGGTCCGCCATCTCACGCAGCCGATCCTTGAGCTGCGGGTCGCGCGTCTGCGCGAACTCCTTCGACAACCTGTTCTGCTCGGCTTTGATGGTTTCCGCGCGATGCAGGTGCCCGCGCCACTTCTCGTCGAGCTGCAGGATCTCGTCGATCGGCGCGGGTTCGCCCTTGAGCTGGGCAGCCCGCTTCACGCGCTCGGGGTCCTTGCGAATCAGCTCCAGTGGAAGCATCTATGACTCGGCCTTCATCACCGGAAAAAGAATGACGTCCCGGATGGATGGCTGGTCGGTGAGCAACATCACGAGCCGGTCGATGCCCACTCCCAGGCCGCCGCAGGGCGGCAGCCCATACTCGACCGCGCGCAGGAAGTCCTCGTCCATCGGATGGGCTTCGACATCGCCGGCCGCTCGCTGCGCCGCTTGCCCCTCGAAGCGCTGCCGTTGGTCGATCGGATCGGTCAGCTCGGTGAACGCGTTTGCATATTCCCGGCCGAGGATGACGAGCTCGAACCGCTCCACGAAACGCGGGTCGTCATCGCGCTTGCGCGCCAAGGGCGAGATCTCGATCGGGTAGTCGGTGACAAAGGTGGGCTCGCGCAGCTTGGCCTCCACATGCTCCTCGAAGAGGTCGTTGAGCTCCGTGCCGGCCGCCTGCTTGCCCGTGTGCTCGAGCACCAGGTCGGCCATCCGCTCCCGCCGGAACGGCGGCGCCAGCGAGATCTCTTCGCCCTGGTAGGTGACCGTCGACGAGCGGCCCGCCGCCGCCGTGGCGGCGACCATCATGTCCTCGACCAGATTCATGACGTCGTCGTAGTCCGCGTAGGCCTCGTAAGACTCGAGCATCGTGAATTCTGGGTTGTGACGCGGCGACAGCCCCTCGTTGCGAAAAACCCGCCCGATCTCGAACACGCGCTCGAAACCGCCGACCAGCAGGCGCTTCAAGTGCAGCTCGAGCGCGATGCGCAGGTAGAGGTCGCGGTCGAGCGCTTCGTGATGGGTCACGAAAGGACGCGCGTGACCGCCCCCCGGCACTTCCTGGAGGACCGGGGTCTCGACTTCGAGAAAGCCACGCGCCTCGAGCAGGCCGCGCAGTGCGGCGATGATCCTGGTCCGCGCCCGGAAGACGTCGCGGACTTCGGGGTTCGCGATGAGGTCGACATAGCGCTGCCGGTAGCGGATCTCGACGTCTTTGAGCCCGTGCCACTTCTCGGGCAGCGGTCGAAGCGACTTGGTGAGCAGCTGGAATGAGTGGATCTCCAGGGTGATCTCGCCGCGGCGGGTGCGGAACATCGGCCCCCTCGCGCCGATCAGGTCGCCCGCGTCGAGGTCCGCGAACAGGTCGAAGTCGCGCTCGCCGAGGATGTCACGGCTCGCGAACAGCTGGAGTCGCCCGGCCTCATCCTGCAGGTCTGCAAACGCGGAGCCGCCCATGAGCCGCTTGACCATCAGCCGGCCCGCGACGGCGACGGGCTCAGTCCGCTCGGCCTCGCCCAGCAACGCCTTGGCGGCCGCCGTCGAATGCGTCGGCTTGAATCCGCGCGTATACGGGTCGATCCCGGCCGCGCGGAACCGCTCGAGCTTCTTGCGCCGGTCCCGAATTACCTCGGGCTCTTCTTCGTCCTCAGGCACAACTGAGAAAGACTAAGGGACCACGGCGGACGCTAAAGGAGCAGCTCCTGGTCCTCGGCCGCCGGGAATGCGACCACATCGGTGCCGCCCGACTGCCGGTGGTTGCCCAACGCTTCCTCGATGAGGGCGTCGATGTTGGTATCCGAATGGGCAGGGTCGTGGTGGAAGAACGCCAGCTGCTGGACGCCAGCATGCTCGGCCAGCGACAGCGCCTCCTCGTACGTCGAGTGCCCGAAGCCCGCGTGCGTCTTGTACTCCTCCCGGCTGTACTGCGCGTCGTGGACCAGAAAGTCTGCATCCTGGCACCAGGCGGCCAGGTCCTTCAGGCTCCCGTTCTCGTTGTTGGCGAACATCGCGATCTCGTTGTCGGTCGCAAACGCGAAACGTGTGGAGCCCTCGTCGATTCGATAACCAAAAGTCGGGATCGGGTGCATCAATAGGTGCGGCGTGATGCGCAGCCCACCAACCTCAAAAGTCTCTCCTGGGTTCCGCTCGATGAACTCCATCTCCGCCGGCATGTGGTCGAGGCGCACAGGAAAGTACGCCGGATCCATCTGGTCGGCGAATGCGGCCTGCAGCGACTTCGCGGAACCCGCGGGCCCAACGATGGTGAGGTGCGTGCCCGGCACGAATGCGGGCGGGAAAAACGGAAAGCCCTGGATGTGATCGAGGTGTGTATGGGTGATGAGGAGGTGCGCTTGCAGCGGCTCGGCCTGCCCGAAGCCCCCACCCAGCTCGGCGATGCCGGAGCCGGAGTCGATGATGATGAGGTTGTCATCCTTGTCGCGAACCTCGAGGCAGGTCGTGTTGCCGCCGTAGCGCAGCGTCCTCTTGCCCGGCGTCGGCCGGGTTCCCCGCGTGCCCCAGAACTTGATCCTCATCGGGGCGCCGTGACCTGATAGATGCGTTTGTTGACGAAGACGTCGAGCAGGTCCTTGTCGAGCTTGCCGTCCGCGGCTTCCGCATGGAGGATGTCGAGCGCCACCTCGCGTGGCACCGCCCGCTTGTATGGCCGGTCCTGTGCGGTGAGCGCGTCGTAGATGTCGGAGATGGTCATCATCTTGGCCTGCAGCGGGATCTGGTCCCCGGTCAGCCCTCGCGGATAGCCCGAGCCGTCCAGTTTCTCGTGATGGCCGTAGGCGATCTCGGGGATCCCCCGCATTACCGAAGTCCACGGAATCTTCGTCAAGAAATGGAAGCTGTGCGTGACGTGCGATTCCATCTCCAGGCGCTCCTGAGGATCTAGGGTCCCCTTGCGAATGGAGAGGAAGCGGAATTCCTGCGGATCCAGCATCGGATGCGGATGACCTGAGATGTCGTGGTAGGTCTGCTGCGACAAGAACTCCAGCGTCGAAGCCTTGTCCTCAGGCATCACGGTCGGCTCGTTGGCGGCGACGATGTCCTGAATCCAGGTGCCAAGGCGCGCCAGCTCGTCGTCCAGGCGCCGGTCGATGTCGGATAACGCCGGCGCTGCGCTTCCGCCATTGCGCATCGCCTCCAGCTTCTCGGTCGCGTATCTCAGCTGCACCGAACGCTCAACGAACTCGAAGCGGGCCTGGATCACCTCGAGCTGCCCTGGCATGAGCTTTTTGGCCTTGATGAGGATGTGCTCTCTGACGCCGACCTTGCCGAAGTCATGCAGGAGGCATGCGTAGCGCAGCTCCTTGAGCTGGTCGTCGGTCAAGAAGATGTCCCGGTACTTGCCGGTCTCGATCTCGGTGACGGCGCGGGCGAGGCTCGCTGTCAACGACTCCACTCGTCCCGAATGGCCGGCGGTGCTCGGATCTCGTTGCTCGATCGCGGTCACGCTCGCCTGCACGAAGCCGTCGAAGAGCGCCTGGATCGAATCGAGCAGGCTCTTGTTGTCGAGCGCGACGGCGGCCTGGCTGGCGATCGACTCGATCATCTCGAGGTCCTCGGGCCGAAAGCTGACGACCTCGGTGGGAACGTTGTCGACCGTCAGCTTCGTCTCGAAACGGCGCTTCGCGTTGATCAGCTGCACCGCGCCAACGACCTCGTTGTTGTAGTTGCGCATGGGCACCGTCAGCATCGACTTGGTCCGGTACCCGAACTGCTGGTCGAAGCTCTTGCCTCCGCGCGGCTTCCCGGGCGGCGGGTTGTACGCGTCTTCGTAAACCTGGCTCCAGCCAACCGTGACCGTGTAACCGACCACTGTTTTTTCGTCGACGGGAACCGTGAATGCCTGATACGTGTTGGCAAGCGAGTTGTTCTGGCTCGAGGCCAGGAAGAGCTGCGGCGAGCCATCCTCCCCAACGGTCTTCCGCCACAGGCTGGCGCCGTCGGCATTGGTCAGCTGGCGCATCGTCGTGAGGATGAATTCCTGCAACTTGCCGATGTCGCGCTCGGCTGAGAGCGCGATGCCGATCCGGTTCAGCTCCTCGAACTGGCGATGCTGGCGCCGCGCCTGCTCCTCGAGCTGCTTGACCGCCTGCTTCAAGGCCACGTTCTCCATGGCCATGCGTAACAGCTCCCGAATCGCGGAACGAGGAGCGTCCGCCGGCGGCGCGAAGGCGATGTCGGCGAGCCCCTCGGGCGCCTTCTGGCCAGGGCCGACCACGACCAGGGCGGGCTGAATCACGTTGGCGGGATCTTCGAGCGGCCGACCGTCCAGCCCAAGCTCCGCCAGCACCGCCGCCAGCTCGGTGCTGGGCGGGCCGGGCGCCAGGTAGACGTGGAACGACTGGGCTGTTCGCACCGAGTAACTAGTGTCGGGCACCGTCAGCGTTTTGCAGGTAGATCAAGCGCAGGCCGTCCAGGGTGAGCAGGGGGTCGGTGGCCTCGATCACGTTGGTGAGGCCGGCAACCAGGGCGGCCTGGCCGCCAGTGGCGACCACCTTGGCCTTGCCGCCCAGCTCGGCCACCATGCGCTCGACCATCCCCTCGACCTGGGCCACGAAACCCCACACCAGGCCGGACTGGATGGAGGTGACGGTGTTGCGGCCGATCACCGAATCCGGGGCGACGGCCTCGACCCGCCGGAGCATGGCGGTGTGCGAGACGAGGGCGTCCAGCGATATCTCGACCCCAGGAGCGATCGCGCCGCCCAGGTAGTCACCCTCGGCGTTGATGGCGTCGTACGTCACCGCCGTGCCGAAGTCGATCACCACCACCGGGCCGCCGTACTTCGTGTACGCCGCGAGGGCGTTTGCGATGCGGTCGGCGCCCACGTCTTTCGGGTTCTCGTAGCGGATTCGGACGCTGGTCTTGACGCCGGGTCCGACCATGACCGGCTCGCAGTTCAGGTAACGACGCGACGCTTCGATCAACGCGGGGTTGAGGTTGGGCACCACGCTCGAGATGACCACGCCGCTGACCACGCTCAGCTCAAAGCCGCGGAGGCTGAACAGCTCACGCAGCTCGACCGCCATCTCGTCCGCGGTTCGCTCGCGATGTGAGGTGACCCGCCAGTCGGCGACGAGCCGCTCCCCCTCGAACAGGGCGAGCGTGACGTTGGTATTGCCGACATCGACGGCGAGGAGCACCGGCTGAACTTTAGTGGACGGGCCTGGCTCTCTACTTCGGGAGGGCGGGAGGGCGCTTCGAGCTCCAGGTCTTCAATGCCGCGGCCTGGCGGTGAACGGCGGTGGCCCGGGCGGCGACGCGGCGGGGATCGGGCCCGCCGACGGCCGTCCGTTTGCGCAGAGAGGCGTCCGCGCTCCAGGGTGGCGCCAGCTTGCCGGCCCGAACCGCCTTCCCCACCTCCTCGTGGGCATGCCGGAACGGCTTGCCGGCCGCGACCAGGACTTCGGCGGCGTCGGTCGCGAGCAAGTTGGGGTCGGCCGCCGCGGCGGCCAGCCGGTTGCGATCGAAGGCGAGGTGCTGGACCAGCAGCGCGGCGGCCCGCAAGGAGTCGAGGGTGCTGTCAACAGCCACGAACAGCGCCGCCTTGTCCTCCTGCAGGTCGCGGTCGTAGGCCAGCGGGAGTCCCTTCAAGACGCTCGCCAGCGCGACCAGGCTGCCCAACGCGCGGCCGCTCCTGCCGCGCAAGAGCTCGGCGATGTCGGGGTTCTTCTTCTGCGGCATCAGGCTGGAGCCGGTCGAGATCTCGTCGGCCAGCCGCACGAAACCGAACTCCGAGCTCGCCCACAGCACGACGTCCTCGCCAAGCCGGCTCAAGTGAATCGAGGCGGAGGTGCACGCATAGATCAGGTCGAGGGCGAAGTCGCGATCGGCAACTGCGTCGATGCTGTTGAGGCTCAGCCGGTCGAATCCGAGCTCGCTACGCATGCCTTCACGACGGATCGGAAGCGTGGTGCCGGCGAGCGCGCCGGAGCCAAGCGGCATCTCGCCGGCCGCGTCGTACGCGTGCCGAAATCGCTCGGCGTCCCGCAGCAGCGGCTCCGCGTGCGCGAGAAGATGGTGACCGACCGTGACCGGCTGCGCTCGCTGGAGGTGCGTGTAGCCGGGCATCAGCCATGACGCGTGCTCTCGAGCTTGGGAGGCGAGGGCGTCGACCGCCCCGGCCACGGCGGCAACCAGCTGGGAGGCCGCCCAGCGGCTGTAGAGACGGAGGTCGAGGGCGACCTGGTCGTTGCGGGACCGGCCCGCATGGAGGTAGGCGCCGGCCGGCGTCAGCTCGGTCAGGCGGCGCTCGATCGCGGTATGGATGTCCTCGTCAGTTTCCCGGAACTCGAATGTACCGCCGTCCAGCTCGCGCTCGATCTTCCGAAGCCCGCGCTCGATGGCGGACAGTCGCGCTTTCGACAACATGTCTGCGCGAGCCAGCGCGCGGGCGTGCGCCAGGCTGCCGGCGATGTCGACGGGGTACAGCTCGAAGTCAATTTCCAGCGACGACGAGAAGCGCTCCAGCTCGGGGAGCAGGCGGCGCTCGAAGCGGCCGCCCCACATCTTTCCCCCCTTTTTCGCTATGGCGCGAGCCTCTTGACGTCGCCGAGGAGGCCCTTGAGCTCGCGGTCCTGCAACCGGCCCTGGACCTGCGCGGCGGTGCGCACGCCCATGCCCCACAGCTTGATGAAGCCGGCGGCCGCCGACTGGTCGAAAACGTCGCCTTTGCCGTATGTCGCCAGAGCGTGCTGGTAAAGCTGGGCGGGACTCTTGCGCCCGACCACCTGACACGAGCCTTTGAAGAGCTTGAGGCGCACGTCTCCGGTGACGTGGCGCTGGGTCTCGGCGACGAAGGCATAGAGGGCGTCGCGTAGCGGGCTGAACCAGAGTCCGTCGTAGACCATCTGCGCCCACTGCTGGGCGACGAGGTCCTTGAACCGGGCCACCTCCTTCGGCAGCGTGATGTCCTCGAGAGCCTGATGGGCCTGGAGGAGCAGGACCGCCGCGGGCGCCTCATAGATCTCCCGCGACTTGATTCCGATCAGCCGATTCTCGAGGTGGTCGATGCGCCCGACGCCGTTTTCGCCCCCGATCCGGTTCAGAGCGGTGACCAGGTGGATCGGAGCGACCGCCTTGCCGTCAAGCGAAACCGGCAGCCCCTGCTTGAATCCAACCTCGACGTAAGCCGGCTCGTCAGGACAGTCGCGTGGATCGCGCGTCCATGAATAGACGTCGGCGGGTGGTTCGGCCCACGGATCCTCGAGCACTCCGGCCTCGATCGAGCGGCCCCACAGGTTTTCGTCGGTCGAGTAGGGAGAGCGCACCGTGGCCGGAACCTCGATACCGTGCCTGGTCGCGTATTCGATCTCATCGTCGCGATTCATGCCCCATTCGCGCACGGGGGCGACCACTTTCAGCTCCGGCGCAAGCGCGGCGGTCGCGACATCGAAGCGCACCTGGTCGTTGCCTTTGCCGGTACAGCCGTGGGCGATTGCGCTGGCGCCTTCGCGCCTGGCGACCTCGACCATCATCGCGGCGATGAGGGGACGCCCGAGCGCCGTCGCCAGCGGGTACTGCTTCTCGTAGACGGCGCCCGCCTGGAGCGACGGCCACACGAAGAGCTGCAAGAAATGCGCCCGGCCGTCGGCGACATAAGCGGCGGAAGCGCCGGTCTTCAGCGCGCGCGCCTGGATGGCGTCGAGATCCTTCTTCTCTCCAAGGTCGACCGTGAACGCAATCACGTCCCACCCCTGGTCCTTCAGCCATCTGATCGCGACCGACGTGTCCAGCCCGCCCGAATACGCGAGGACCAGCTTTTCACCCGACATTCGCCAGCAGCTCCTTGAGTGCTTTGCCGGCGCCCGGCCGGCGGAGGACGGCGATGATCGTGTCGTCACCGGCCACGGTGCCTGCCACACCAGGCAGGGCTGCTTCGTCGATTCGGCGCGCGACCAGGTTGGCAGTGCCCGGAGGCGTTCTGATCACGGCCATCGGCGCTACGACCTCGACCGAGAGGACCAGCTCGCGCACCAATGCGGCGGCGCTGCGATAGCCGGCGCCGGAGCGGACCAGGCCGAGCTCCTGGATGTCGCGTGAGATGGTGGCCTGCGTGGTGCGCAGCCCGCGGCGCGCCAGGGCCTCAGCGATCTCCTGCTGTGTGTGCACTGCGCCGTGGTTGACGAGGGCGAGGATGGCGCGATGCCGCTCGCCCTTCGTGACGGTCACTTCAAGGCGCCTTGCATGACTTGCTGCGCGCGATCGATCTGCTCGGCGGTGATGATCAGCGGCGGCACGAAGCGGATCGAGTTGTCGTCGACCGCATTCACGATCAGGCCCGCCTCCAGGCATGCGTTTTGAAATGGCTTCGCGCGCGGCTCGGAGAACTCAACGGCCTGCATCAGGCCCAGGCCGCGCACCTCTTTACCCCCGAGTCCGCTGATGGCGCTGTGCAGCACCTCCCCCATCTCGGCTGCGTGCCCGACGAGGCCGTCGCGTTCGATGACATACAGGACGGCTATGGCTGCGGCGCATGCGAGCGGGTTGCCGCCGAACGTCGAGCCGTGATCGCCGGGTTCGAAGACGTCCGCTTTCGGCGCCGCCAGGCAGGCCCCGATGGGAACTCCGCCGCCAAGGCCTTTGGCGAGGGTCATCACATCCGGTGTGACGCCGTGGTGCTGGTGCGCGAACCAGCGACCGGTACGACCGAGCCCGGTTTGCACCTCGTCGAGGATCAGCAAAAGGCCCTGCTCGTCGCACCATCTGCGGACTCCGGCGAGGTAGCCATCGCGGGCGGGCACGACGCCGATCTCGCCCATCACCGGCTCGAGCATCACGGCGACCGTCTTCACTCCGGTGGCAGCCTTGATCGCGTCGAGGTCGTTGTAGGGGACATGGACGAAACCGTCGGGCAGTGGCTTGAACGGATCGGAGTATTTGGGCTGGCCCCCTGCGGTGATGGTGGCGAGCGTGCGGCCATGGAACGAGCCCTGCGTCGAGATGATCTGGAACGCCCCGTCACGGTTCCGAGTACCCCACTTGCGGGCGAGCTTGATCGCGGCCTCGTTGGCCTCGGCCCCTGAGTTGCAGAAGAAGACTCGGGATGGAAACGACAGCTCGACCAGGCGGCGGGCGAGCTCGACCTGAGGCTGCGTGTAGTAGAGGTTGGAGGTGTGGATGAGGGCCTTCGTCTGGGCGGCCAGGGCCGCGGCGACCTCCGGGTGGGCGTGGCCGAGGAGGTTGACCGCAATGCCGGCGACAAGATCGAGGTATTCGCGACCGGTTTCGTCGTAGACCAGGCAGCCGTGGCCGCGGACGAAAGTCACCGGCAGGCGGCGGCCTGTCTGCATGAGGTAGCGGTCGGCGAGCTCGGGAGTGGTCACCGCCGCGACAAGTCCTTTAAAAAGGACGCGTCCTTAAAAAACCATCCACCAACCCACCACCCACCCTCTTGGGGCAACTTTGTGCGGGCCGCAGAATATGGCGACGCCAGGGGGCCGGCAACCCCGCCCGTTAACGCCATCAACGGGTGACCATCGTCCCGATGCCCGACTCCGTGAAGAGCTCGAGCAGCATCGCGTGGGGGGTGCGGCCGTCGACGATGTGCGCCAGGGGAACGCCGTCGAGCGCCCGAAGGCACGCCTCCAGCTTCGGGATCATCCCTCCGGTCACGACGCCCGTATCGATCCGACGCCGCGCGTCCTCTTTCGACAACACCGCGACCACCTCGCCGTCTACCCCAAGGACGCCGGCCACGTCCGTCAGAAGGATGAGCTTGGCCGCTCCGAGAGCCACCGCGATCTCGGCGGCGACCGTGTCGGCGTTGATGTTGTACGCGTGGCCGTCATAACCAAGGCCGATCGAGGCGATCACCGGGATGTAGCCACGCCCCAGCAGCGCCGTGATCGGTTCGCGGTTGATCTGGGTGACGCGGCCGACGAACCCCATGTCCTGGCCAATTGGCTCGGCGATGATGCTCGGACCGTCCTCCCCGCTCATGCCGACCGCCTGCCCGCCCAACCGGATGATGGCGCCCACGATGTCGGGGTTGACCTTCCCCGTCAGCACCATCTTCACGACCTCCATGGTCTTGTCGTCGGTGATTCGGAGTCCGTTTTTGAACTCGGCCTTCAATCCCAAGCGCTCGCTCATCGCCGTGATGTCCGGCCCACCCCCGTGCACGAGCACCGGCTGCATCCCTACATAGCGGAGCAGGACGATGTCGAGAAGCGTCTCGTCCCGCGCCTGCTCGATCGCCTTGCCGCCAACCTTGACGACGACGATCTGGCCGTGGAATCTCTTGATGTACGGCAGCGCCTCGACCAGGACCTTGGCTCGCTCTTCGACTGTCAGCGTCATGTCGTGTACTCCGCGTTAATCCGCACGTACTCCTCCGATAGGTCGCAGCCCCACGCCTCCGCGTGGCCTTCAGCCATGCCGAGCGTGGCCACGATCTCAATTTCCGGTTGCTCGAAAGCGCGCCGCACCGCGGCGAGATCGACGTCGACGCCGGCCCCTCGCTCGAACACGACCAGCCCTCCGATGCTCAGGTGGAGCTTGTCGAGGGCGAGCTCCGCACCGCTATAACCGAGCGCGCATACGATGCGCCCCCAGTTGGGGTCGCCGCCATGGACCGCGGTCTTGACGAGACTCGAGGAGGCGACGGCGCGAGCCGCCGTCCGCGCCTCGTCATCCGACTCAGCGCCGTGAACGCGGACTGCAATCATCCTGCTCGCCCCTTCGCCGTCGCGCGCGATCGCCCGCGCGAGCTCGCGCGCGACCTCGACGATCGCCGTCTCCAACGCCCGCGCATCGCTGGTGCCGCGACGCACCATATCGTTGCCGGCTGCGCCGTTGGCGAGGACCAGAAACGTATCGTTGGTCGAGCTGTCGCCGTCGACCGTGACCTGGTTGAAGCTGAGGTCTGCGACCGGTTTGGCAAACATCGCCATCAGGCCTGGCTCGACGGCGGCGTCGGTGGTGATGTAGGCCAACATCGTCGCCATGTTGGGATGGATCATCCCCGACCCCTTGCACATCCCGCCAATTCGGACGCGACGGCCGCCGATCTCGATCTCTTTCGTGGCGATCTTGGCGACCTTGTCAGTAGTCATGATCGCCCGCGCTGCCTCGGTGCCGCGGTCAGGGCTCATTCCGCCGCACGCGATGGCGATCCCGGCCTTGACCGCGTCCATGGGCAGGTAACGGCCGATCACGCCGGTAGAGCTGACCAGCACCTGATCGGGATCGAGGTCGAGCCGGTCGGCAGTCAGCTTCGCCATCTGCAGCGCGTCCTTGAAGCCCTGGGCGCCCGTGCACGCGTTGGCGTTGCCGGAATTGATCACCAGCGCCTGGACGCGGTTGTGCTGGAGGTGGAGCTGGTCGATTACGACTGACGCCGACTTGATCTTGTTCGTCGTGAAGACGCCGCCGGTGTCGCAGGGGAGGCTCGAATGGACAACGCAGAGGTCATCGCGCTGGCCGGTCGGGATCGCGGCGGCTCCCGCCGTGAAAGCCTTGATACCGCAGGCCGCGGTGCCGGCCCGAAATCCAACTGGAAACGTCACGGCCACTGAATCGGCCCCTCCAGGGAGGTCTTGCGATCGAATCCGAATGCGATGTTGAAGCATTCGACTCCCTGACCGGACGCACCCTTGACGAGGTTGTCCAGCGCCGCTGTGACGACGGCCTTCTGGTTCTGCGCCGACACGTTGACCAGACAAAGATTCGAATGGCTCGCAAGCTTCGTGGTCGGGCTCTGCGCCACCACGCGCGTAAACGGCTGGCCGGCATAGAACTCGCGGTAAGCGTCCTGCAGTTGGGCGAGCGATCCCTTGAGGTCGAAATAGCAGGTGGCGAGGATGCCACGCGTCATGGGCGCCAGGTGCGGCACGAACGTGACTTGCAGCCCGTCGCGGCCGAGGGCCGACAGCTCCTGGGTGACCTCGGGCAGGTGGCGGTGGCCCTCGATCGCATAGGCGCCCAACGACTCGTTTGCCTCGCTGAAGTGGACTCCGATCGAAGGCGACCGCCCCGCTCCACTGACGCCCGATTTGGCGTCGACGATGATGTCCGATCCGGCGAGCCCAGACGCCACCGCGGGCGCGAGCGCCAGGATCGCCGCCGTTGAGTAGCAGCCCGGCACGGCGACCAGCGCCGCGCCGGGCAGTTCGCGCTCATGCAGCTCGGGTAGGCCGAATACCGCCTTTGAGAGCAGCGACGGCGCGGGATGGTCCTGCCGGTACCACTTCGGGTACTGGGCCGGGTCCTTGAGGCGGAAGTCGGCGCTCATGTCGACAACCCTCACGCCGGCGTCGACCCACGCGCCCGCTCTGGCTGCGCCGACGTTGTGGGGCAAGCAGCTGAACATGACGTCGATCCCGTCGGCGTCTGGTTCCGGCACGAACTCACCCTCGAGATCCAACAGCGGAAACACCGACGCATAGGGCTTGCCCGCAAACGAGCGCGAGGACAGCTGTCGGAGCTCAACGCCTGGGTGGCGCGCGAGCAGGTTGACCAGGGTGATTCCGGCGTAGCCGTTCGCGCCCGCCACCGCCGCTTTCACCCGACCCTTCATGGACGCATGAGTATACAGATTAACTGCATAAACATACTGCAGGGCGGTCGAGGGTTAGTCGGGTTGGTTGAAGAAGCAGGAAATAGCCCCGGTGTGGCAGGCGGGGCCGGCCGGCTTCACGCGCAGCAGCACCGTGTCGGCGTCGCAGTCGATCCAAGTCTCCACGACGTCCATCCGGTTCCCGGAGGTAGCGCCTTTCTCCCAGAGTCCGCGCGTGCGCGAGTGGAACCAGGCCCGCCCGCTCTCGCGCGTCTTTGACCATGCTTCCTCGTCCATGTAGGCGAGCATCAGGACCTGGCCCGTGTCTGCGTCCTGGACCACGGCCGGCACGAGGCCCTTGGAGAAGTCCGGCTTCATCGTCTTATCTCCAGGCCCCGAGCAGCCAGGTCCTTCTTGACCGCGCCGATCGACAGCTCTCCGAAATGAAAGATCGAGGCGGCGAGCGCGGCCTCGGCGCCGCCCGTCGTGAGCGCGTCATACATGTGGGCCGCCGTGCCCGCCCCCCCGGAGGCGATTACTGGCAGCCGCACCGCCGAGCTGACGGCGGTGAGCAGCGCCAGGTCGTACCCGTTCTCCGTGCCGTCTCTGTCCATCGACGTCAGCAGTATCTCGCCCGCTCCGAGCTTCTCGCCGAGGGCCGCCCACTCCACAGCGTCGCCGCCGGTTGGGCGCCGGCCGCCATGGCTGAAAACCTCCCACCCCGGCCCATCAGGCCGGCGCCTCGCGTCGATGGCGAGAACCACGCATTGGGACCCGAACATCTCCGCGCAACGCGTGATCAGCTCCGGGTCGGCCAGCGCGGCGGTGTTCACCGACACCTTGTCCGCGCCATGGGTGAGCAGCTCTGCCATGTCGTCCACGCTGCGAACGCCACCGCCGACCGTAAGTGGGATGAACACCACGTCCGCGGTTCGCGCCACCGCGTCGAGCAGGATGGGGCGATGGTCAGACGACGCGGTGATGTCGAGGAAGACGACCTCGTCCGCGCCTTCCTGGTCGTAGAGCGAGGCGAGCTCGGCGGGGTCGCCGGCGTCGCGCAGATTTTCAAACCGAACGCCCTTCACGACACGACCGTCGTCGACGTCGAGGCACGGGATGATCCTTTTCGCCGTCACGTCTTGATGGCCTTCCAGACCTCTTCGCACGGCCACCGGCGCGACCACTCGAGAGTTACGTATGGATGTCCGGTGACCGCGCCTTCGGGCGGTCTCACCTCGACAAGGTCCTCGACCTCGAAACCAGTTCCGCGCAGCAGCCGGATCCAATCGCCATAACCCAGGTGGAACTCGATACCCGGATCGTCGGGCCAGCGGAATTCGTGCATGCCGAAGTAGTTGCGTAGCAAGCGATCTTGGGCGGGGCCATCGGCCTCGAGCTCCGGCATGCACAGCATGGTGAGAACGCTGTTGGTCAGGAAGATGAGGCGGCCGCCAGGTCGCAGCAACCGCGCGGCCTCTGGGATCCAGCGATAGGGATCGCACCACAGGCACGCCCCGTACTCGCTGATGGCTAGATCGAAGCTTTCATCGGCGAGGGGCACTCGCTCCGCATCGGCGTGAATCAGCGGGAAGTCGAGACCGAACTCGCGCTGAAAGCGCCGGGCGTTCGAAAGTTGGACCTGTGAGTTGTCGATGCCGACCACGCGGGCGCCACGGCGTGCCAGCCAGGCGGAGATGTAGGCGGTGCCGCAGCCGAGCTCGATGGCGTCCAGGCCGCCGACGTCGGGCAGGAGCTGCAGGTCGGACTCAGCCACGCCCCAGATCCCCCAGCGTGGGGCGTCCGCCGCCCACGCGCGGTGCCCGGGGGCCTCGTATCTCTCGGCCTCCATATCCCACACAGCGCGATTTCTCGTGACGTAGTCGTCGTCGTTCATCCGCATAGGGCCAGGAAATTCTCGTAAAGACGCAGGCCGTCGTCGCCGCTCTTCTCGGGATGGAACTGCGTCCCCATCACGTTGACGCGTGCTGCTGCCGCCACCGGCGAGTGTTCTGTTGACGCGATGGCATTCCGCGATGAGGAAGGCGTGAAGGAGTGCACGAAATAGAAGTAGGCGCGGTCGGTGATGCCCCGCCACAGCGGCGAAACGTCGGTCTGCGCGACGCGGCACCAGCCGATGACGGGGATGCGGTTGCTCTTCGTCACCTCGGTCACGCGGCCGTCGAGCAAGCCCAAACCCTCATGCCGGCCGTGCTCCATCGACTCCTCGAACAGCAGCTGATACCCGAGGCAGACGCCGAGCACAGGCTTCCCTCGTTTGGCGAGCTCCACCACCCGGCGCCCGAGGCCGGTGGCGACGAGCTTCTCCAACGCCGGCGCAAACGCTCCTACCCCAGGCAGCACCAGACCGTCGGCGCGCTGGAGGTCGTCCTGATCGGCCGTCAGCTTCGGCGTCGCGCCGACGTGAATCAGCGCTCTCTCGACCGAACGCAAATTGCCCACCCCGTAGTCGACGATGGCGATCATCCGAGGAGTCCCTTCGAAGACGGGACACCGGCGACACCCTCCACCGCCATGGCCTGGCGCAGCGCGAGCCCAAGCGCTTTGAACGTCGCCTCGGCGATGTGGTGCCGGTTGCGCCCTCGGATGACGTCGACGTGGATCGTGGCGCCCAGATGAATTGAAAGGGCCTTCCAGAACTCTTCGAGAACCTCGGACTCGAGCGTGCCGATCCGCCCGCGCAGCGGCACGTTGTAGGAGATGAACGGACGCTTGCCCAGGTCGATTACGACGCGGGCGAGCGTTTCGTCCAGGGGAGCGTAGGCGGAGGCGAAGCGCGCGATGCCTGCCCGGTCTCCAAGGGCGCGGGACAGCGCTTGGCCGAGCACGATGCCGGCGTCCTCGACGAGGTGATGGGTGTCGACGTGCACATCGCCCGCCCCGCGGAACGTGAGGTCGAATGAGCCGTAGCGCGCCACCTGCTCGAGCATGTGGTCCAGAAACGCGAGCCCGGTCGCGACCTTGACCCGTCCGCGTCCCTCGAGAGCAACTCGTGCCGTCAGCTGAGTCTCCTTGCTCTTGCGGACGACCTCCGCGGTCCTGCTACTCAAAACGAACCTCCACTGCATGCGCGTGCGCGCTGAGGCCTTCGAGCTCCGCGAGGCGCACGCAGGCTTCGCGGAGCATCTCGAGGTCGCCGAGGTTGAGGCTCAGCACGCTGCTGCGTTTGAGGAATGTATGCACGCCGAGTGGCGACGCGAACCGCGCCGCCCCCGAGGTGGGCAGCGTGTGGTTGGGTCCGGCCGCGTAGTCACCCAGGGGAACGGTGGCGTAGGGGCCGACGAAAATCGCGCCCGCATTCTCGACCTGCGTGGCCAGGCGTCCCGCATCCTCCGCGACGATCAGAAGATGCTCAGGCGCGAAGTCGTTGGCCAGGTGGACCGCCTGCTCGAGGTCGTCGGCCACGATCACGCAGCATGTCGCCGCCTCGATGATCTGGGCTCGCTCCAGGCCGCCGACCAGGCTGCGCAGCTCCTCTTCCACGCGATCGGCGAGCGCGGCCGAGTCGGTGACCAGCACGGCCCAAGCCAGCGGATCGTGCTCCAGCTGGGCGGCCAGGTCCGCGGCCACGAAGTCGGGCCTCGCGCCCGCGTCCGCGATGACCATCACCTCGGTCGGTCCCGCGATGCCGTCGACGCCGACGGCGCCGAACACCTCTTTCTTGGCCAGCGTCACATAGATGTTGCCCGGCCCCGCGACGACGTCCACGCGCGGAATCGACGCGGTGCCGTAGGCGAGCGCGGCGATCGCCTGCGCCCCGCCCACCCGATAGACCGCATCGACGCCTGCGATGTGAGCAGCGGCCAGGATGGCCGCCGGCACGCTCCCGTCCGCGCGGGGTGGGGTGGCGAGCACGACCTCGGGCACCCCCGCCACGCGAGCCGGGATGACGGTCATGAGCACCGTCGACGGATATGACGCCCGGCCCCCTGGCGCATAGACGCCGGCGCGCCTCACCGGTCTGGTAAGCAGCTTCAGCCCCGGCGTTCCAGTGCTGGCGGGCTGCACCTGCTTCGCGTGGAAATCCCTGATCCGCTCGGCCGCGAACTCGAGGGCGGCGCGATCGGCGGGCTGGAGGCGCTTGGCGGCGGCGGCGAGGTGCTCACGCGGGACCTCGAAGGTTTCGGTCTCCTGCGGCGACCAGCCATCGAACCGCTTGCCGTAATCCCGCAGCGCGGCGTCGCCTTCCGCCGCCACCCGCGCGCAGATCTCGGCGACAGCCGCCCGCTCTTTTGCGAACTGCGATAGGTCCAGCCGCCTTCGCGACAAGGGCGAGTCGAGCCAGGAACCGACGTCGAATCGCTTAATCGCCATTGCCAGCAGCCTCCCGAAGGCGGGCCACCATCGCCTGCACCGCGTCCGTGCGGGTCTTGAGGCTGGCTTGGTTGCCGATGAGGCGTGCCGTCGACGAACCGAGCGTTGCCGCAATCCGCAAATGGTTCTCCCGCAGCGTCCGTCCGCTGGCGGTCAGGTCCACGATGCCGTCGACCAGTCCCACCTGCGGCGCCAGCTCGACCGAGCCGTGCAGCTGCACGACCTCGACCGCCTGGCCGCGACTTTCGAACCACGCCGCCGCCGTCCGTGGCAGCTTCGTCGCCACCCGCATCAGCGGCGGCCATGTTTCGGGACCGTTGAGCTTCGACCCATCCGGCACCGCCAGGACCAGGCGGCAAGGTCCGAAGCGAAGATCCACCAGCTCGTAATGAGTTCCGTTGGATTCCCAGAGCACGTCCTTGCCAACGATGCCGAGGTCTGCGGCACCGTGGTCGACATACGCGGGAACGTCGGCTGGTCGGACGAGGATCACGCGCACCCCAGACCGCTCGACCAGCAAACGCCTGCCCAGCTCGGTCGCGCTGAGCCGCATCACGCCGGCGCGTGAGAGCAGCCGAAGCGCGCCCGGAAGGAGAACGCCGGTTGGGAGGGCGATCGAAACGTTACCTTCCCCCCTTCGGCCGGAGGCCTGGAGAGTCGCGCGGGGCTTTGGGGCCGTCACGCCTGGGCTCCCGCCAGCCGCGCCGCCACCTGCTCGGGCGGCAGCGACTGGGTCCGTCCGCCGCGGGCAGTCCAGGCGACCTTCTTCGCGCCACCGCACTGGACGAGATTCTCAGCACCGAGCGCACGCCACCAGGCGCGCGCGTCGCGATCACGCCGAGGCTCGGTGTCGACCACCGCTCTCATCCCGAACAAGCGCAGCGTCGCACCCAGGCGCATGGCCACGTCCAGCCCGGCGCCGGTCCATGCGACAGCGGCATCGATGCGTGGCAGCGATGGTGGACGCGCCCCACCACTCAGCAGCTCCCACACCAGGTCGAGCTGAACCACGAACCCTGTGGCCGGAGCCGGCCGTCCGAAACGCGCGAGGAGGCTGTCATAGCGGCCGCCTTGCGCCACTGGTCGCCCGATGTCCTGCCCGTAGCCCTCGAAGATGACACCGGTGTAGTAGTCGAAGTCGCGGATCGCGCCGAGGTCGAGGCCGACCACCGCGCCCAGCCCGTGAGCGACAAGCAGCTCACGAACTCGGGCAAGCTCGGCCAGCGCTTTCTCAGAACGTCGGTTGCGGACCAGGCCCCCGGCGGCTTCGAGAATCTCCGGGCCGCCGCGAAGGGCCGGGAACCGCAGCAACAGCTCGTGCTCGGCGGAACGAAGTGGAGTGCGCGCAAGCAGCTCTTCGAGGGCGACGAAATCGCGCGCGGCCAGCGCGCTGCGCACGCCGGCCTTGACAGCGGCCGGCAGCCGCACCGCGTCCATGATGCCCTGGAAGAATTCCGCGTGACCCACGTCGACCTGGTAGCGGCGCAGCCCGGCGGCCTCGAGGCAGCGTGCGGCGAGCGCGATCACCTCAGCGTCCGCAATCGGACCCGACGCCCCCACGAGCTCCGCGCCAACCTGGTAGGTCTCGCGCCGTGAATGAAAGCGCCCCTCGTCCGCCGAGAGCACGGGTCCCGCGTAGCTCATGCGCAGCGGCAGCTCGGCCGAACGCAGCTTGCCGGCGACGAGTCGCGCGACCGGAATGGTGCGTTCTCCGACGAGCGCTATGACATCACCGCGCGCGTCGCTGAACTTGAACAGGCGACGCCTCTGTTCGGCGCTCAGGCCCAGCTCGAGCACGTCGATGCTTTCGACCATCGGTGTGACGACGTGGCGGTAACCCCAGCGGCGCATCTCTTCGAGCAAAGATTCCTGTGCGCTGCGCACAGACTCCGCCTCCTCGGGCAGGAGGTCGCGAAAACCAGGCACGCCGCCGAGCGGCATAGAAGCCTTAGGTGAGTCGGTGAAGAGACCTCCGGGCTCGGGCCACAGGCGCGTCCTCAGTCGTCACTCGTCTTCGTCCTCGTCGTCGTCGCCGCTGTCGTCGCTGTCCTCACTGAAGTCCAGAGGTTCGGCCTCATCCTCCACCGCGTGCATGCCCTCTTCGATGTCATCGGTGGCCGGCGTACCGGCGACCAGTGTCTCCTCTTCCTCGTCCTCGGCGAACACCTCGACCTCGCGTGCGAGCAGGCTTTCCTTGGTGTAAGGGCGGAACTCGACCTCGCGCTTGCGCCGCATCGGGAAGCTCGGCTTGCCGGCAAAGTGCGGGTCCTGATACGTCTCGCGGACGATGAGCTTGACCGCACTGCCCTCGCACGACGTGACCCCGGCCTGGTAGCGGTTACCGCCGCGCATGAACTTGAGCAACCGGCGGGCGAGCTTCGCCTCGAGCAGCCCCAGGCGAACACCACGGGACGTCTCCGCGGCGATGCCGTCGCCTTCGATGCGCAGCTCGGCGACGTCTCCCGCGGCCACTTTGGAGCAGATGTCAGGGGCGCTGCTCTCCAGCGTGGTGATGATCGTCTTCCCCATCTCTTCGACGAAGAGGTTGAGGTCGACCCGCGTTCCGCCGGCCTTCAGCCCTTCCTTCTGGTGAAGAAGCGTGTTGATGCGCGCGGCGTTCTTCTTGGCGATCGAGTTCATAGGGTTGAGCTTGAGCGCAACCTCGTATGCCGACTTCGCGTCCTTCAGCTTGCCGAGCTCGGACAGGGCTTTACCGAGACGGTTCTGGGTCTCCTCGTCTGCGCCGAAGCTGTCGATGATGAATTTGTTGAGCTTGACGGCGTCGTCCCACTTGCCCGCGATGGCGAGCTGGACTGCGTCGTCCGAATATTGAGAGCGGGGCTTGAGGTGTTCGCTGGACTCGGTTTTCAACGGGCGCGCTCCTATGACCTGGCTAGGTGAAGGGAACGAGTATAGAGACTACGAGGCGGCGCCAATTGCCGTCAGGCGGCGACAATCTCCGGGTTGACGATAGGAAGGTCGAGAGCGCTAGCGATTTCGATGGTGGCGGCGCTGGTATCCGTGTGGGCCTGCTCGCTTGGGACGCCGCCCAAGGTCATCAAGATCGGCGTGGACCTGCCCCTGGCCGGTGCGGCGGGGCGGGCGGGCACGCCCGTGCTCAATGGCGTGCAGTTCTTCGTCGACCGGCACGCGACGGTGGATGGATTCAGCGTTCAGATCGACGCTCGCGACGACGCCGTCGACGGTGCCGACGATCCGTCGAAAGGAGCCGGCAACGTCAAGGCGCTTGCCGCGGACCCGCTCGTTCTCGGCGTAATCGGCCCATTCGACTCCAGCGTCGCGCGCAAGACCATTCCGATCGCCAACGTTGCGCACCTCGCCCTGGTGAGCCCGACCGTGAGCAGCCGCTGCCTCACCAAGGAGCCATATCTGCCGGCCGAGCTCAGCCCCAGCCGCACGGCGGTGAGCTGCGGTGCCGCAGGGTTCCCCACCCCCGCCCAGCTCCGGCCGACGGGCACCAACAATTTCTTTCGCCTCGCGACGACCGACGAGCTCCAGGGACCCGCTGCCGCGGACTTCACCTACAAGAACCTGCAGCTGCGTCGCATGGCAGTGCTCTCCGACCATGAGGCCTATGGGCAGGCGCTCGCGGCGGCCTTCACGACCAGGTTCGAGAAAGATGGCGGGAGCGTGGTCGCCATCCTCGACTTCGATCCCAACCGCAGCACCGACGTCGGGGTGTTCTTGCGGAGCGCAAAGGCAGACGGCGCGCAGGCGATCTATTTCGGCGGCGTCACCCGAAATCATGGCTGCGTGATTCGAGCTCAGATGGCATCGGTCTTCACTGTCGGCGAGCCGGTGCCCTATATCGGGGGCGATGGAATCGCGCAAGACCCCGACTGCGTTCGCCACGCAGGCGCCAATGCGGTCGGCATCTATGCGACCGTCCCCACCGCGATCCCCGACGCGATCGCGAGCGCGCAGCCGGTCATCACGGCCTTCAAGGCCCGCCATCGCAACGCCACCGACTACGGCGCGTACACCATCGCCGCCTACGACTCCGCCGGCGTGCTCTATGCGGCCATCGACAGCGCCATCAAAGCCGCCGGCGGCAAGCTGCCGACGAGGGATGCGGTCGTCGCGCAGCTGGCGGCGACCTCGGCGTTCAACGGCGCGGCCGGCGCATTTGGGTTCGACCCGTCAGGCGACACGACCGAGCGGCTCGTAACCGTGTTCGAGTCGCGCAGCGCGGATCCCTCTCTGCCGTGGGCCTTCGTCGTCGCCGTCGATTACAGCGCCGCGCTCCCATATTGATACACCGGCTCAGTCATGGTTGGCGAGGGTGCCGGGAGGCGCCTCACACGAGGCTTGACTTCGAGGCAGGCACAAGTCGATAGTTCAGCACGGAGTAGTGGTTCGGCCACCCCATGTGGCCGCATTCGCCGCCGGCGCACTCTCGCCCCGACTTGGGTTGGGAAGAGGGCGGCGAGTGAGGGGAGGCGTCCACCAGAGGGATTTCGGCCTCCCGACAAACACAAGGGGGAACCATATGGTTCGAGCTAGGGGACTCGGAGTCCTCATCGTTGCAACGTTCGTCGCTTTCGCCTGCGGAGGCGGAGGCGGCGGAACCAACGGGTCGAAAGGCACGATCAAGATCGGGTCCGACCTTCCGGTGTGTACCGTCGGCGGCCAGTCGACCGCCAACGGGGTCAAGTTCGCCGTCGACCAGAAGAACAGCTCCGGCGGGGTCAACGGCTTCACGATTGCGTACCAGAGCTTCGACGACTGCCGGCAGGCGGCCTACTCGGCCGACGCCGGGGTCGAGAACGTGCAGAGCATGTTGGGCGACTCCAAGTTCCTGGGCATGATCGGCCCTTACAACTCCGCTGTGGCCAAGGCCGAGATCCCGATCGCGGCCCCGGCGCACTTCACAATGATCAGCCCGTCCAACACCAACCCCTGCCTGACGAAGGACCTGTCCAGCTGCTCGTATCACCCAAAGGATCTTCGCGCGGGTAACGCCAACAACTACTTCCGCGTCGTGACCACGGACGACTACCAGGGTCCCGCGATGGCGACATACGCCTACAAGACCCTCAACATCAAGAACGTCGGCGTGCTTGACGACAGCACCGTCTTCGGCGTCGGCATCGCCGACACCTTCTCGGCGCAGTTCAAGACGTACGGCGGCACCGTGACACGAAGCAGCTACAAGAAAGAGCAGACGAGCGACTGGCGCTCGATCCTGCTCAAGTTCAAGGCCGCGGGCGCAGCAGGCGTCTACGTCGGCGGCACGGACGACCAGAACATCTGCATCCCAAGGGCGCAGATGAAGCAGATCGGCTGGGACGTCCCCTACATGGGCGGTGACGGCATCGAGACCACCGACTGCATCAACCAGGCGGCGGGCAACGAGGTCAACATCAACGCCACGTCGGCAGGCGCCGACGCCACCCAGATCCCGGGCGCGAAAGGCACGATCGACGCGTTCCGCAAGGCCTTCCCGGGCCCCAACGACTTCGGCGGATACACCATGCAGGCGTACGACGCCGCCAACGCGCTGATGGCAGCCATCGGCCGGGCGGTCAACGATGCCAACGGCGGCACGCCGACCCGTGACCAGGTCCGGGCCGAGATGGCCAAGACCAAGGGCTTCGTCGGCGTGATCGGCACCTACGACTTCGACGAGAACGGCGACAACAGCCTGAAGATCGTGTCCATCTACACGGTCGAGGCCGTCTCCGACCCCGCGCAGTCCACCGGCGTCTGTGGCAAGACCGCTGCCAAAGACTGCTTCATCTGGAAGGCGCAGTTCGACTTCGCCAAGGGCGCCTAGCCCAACCACCGAAACTATCGAGGGAGGAGGCCCGTACGGCCTCCTCCCTGCATAACTGAAGGAGGAAACGCTGGACGCGGGCGCATTCGTAACCGGGGCTGCCAGGCTCAGACGGGCGTGGTTGGGCCGGATCGGCATGAGCGTCGGCGACCTCGGCTTCTTCCTCATCGTCGCGATCGCCCTCGTGCTGCTGGCGGGAGAGGCGGTCGCGCACCCCAGCCAGTTCGCCCAGGTCCTCGTCTTCGGGCTGGCCGACGGGGCGATTTACGCGCTGGTCGCGCTCGGGTACACGATGGTGTACGGCATCATCGAGCTCATCAACTTCGCCCACGGCGACGTGTTCACGCTGGGCGCCTACGTCGGGGCGACCATCATGGCCTTCTTCGCGGGCGCAAGCGAAGACTCCTTCCTGGTTGCCAACCTCATCGCGCTCCTGATCACGTTCCCTGTCGTGATGCTGATCATGGGCGCGGTCAACATCACCATCGAGCGCGTCGCCTACAGGCCGCTGCGCAACGCACCTCGTCTCGCGCCGCTGATCACGGCCATCGGGATGTCGTTCCTGCTCGAAGGGATCATGTTCCTGTGGCACGGCCCGGCCACCGTGCATGTACCCGACCTGCTGCCGCATGGAGCTGGTTTTCAGACCACGATTGGCGGTGTGTTCATCTCCTTCAAAGACGTTTTCGTGGTCATCGCCGCGGCGATCCTGGTCACTCTGCTCGCCATATTCATCAACGGCAGCAAGCTCGGCAAGGCCATGCGGGCAACCGCGCAGGACCGTGACGCCTCACAGCTGATGGGCATCAACATCAACCGGACCATCGCAGCCACGTTCTTCATCGGCGCAGTCCTGGCAGGGGCCGGGGGCATGATCTGGGGCCTCTACTTCAACACCATCACTTACAACCTCGGGTTTCGAACCGGTCTCGTCGCCTTCACATCAGCGGTCTTCGGCGGGATCGGAAACATCCCCGGTGCGGCCCTGGGTGGGATGGTCATCGGCCTGACAGCGGCGTTCAGTGACAACTACATCGGCTCGAAGTGGACCCAGGTCGTCATCTTCGGAATCCTCATCGGCGTGCTCGTCTTCCGGCCCACGGGGCTGCTCGGCATGAGGGTGCCGGAGAAGTGAGCGAGCCCACCACTGTGAAGAAACCCGGCTCCTTGTGGGCCCGCCTGCACCTGCGCGAACGCATCAAAGACAGAGACACCGCCATCTATGGGGTCCTCCTGGTCGTCGTGCTCGTGTGGCCGATGTCCACCTATTACGCAACCGGTAGCTCCTTCCTGACGTCGCAAGCCGCGCACGCCGGCACCTGGGTGTTGCTTGCCATCGGGCTGAACGTCGTGGTCGGCTTCGCCGGCCTGCTCGACCTGGGTTATGCCGCGTTCTTCGCCATCGGCGCGTATTGCTACGCCCTGTTCGCTTCCTTTCAGCTCCAATCCTCCCCCCTCCACCACGCCTATCACCTGCCGTTCTGGCTGATGCTGTTCGTGGGGATGTTCGTCGCGGCCGCGGCCGGCGCCATCCTCGGCTTCCCGACGTTGAGACTCCGCGGCGACTACCTCGCCATCGTCACGCTCGGCTTCGGTGAGATCGTGCCGCAGCTGTTCCTGAACCTCGACCAGTGGACCGGCGGCATCAACGCGATCGGCAGCATCGACCAGCCTTCATTGCCGGGCTGGATCACCGGGCCGTGGGCCGGCGCCACCAGCATCGCGATCCTGCCGAACTTCAACTTCTCCTATGACCCCACCGCCTATTACGTCCTCGTCGTGATCATGATCATCATCGCGGTGGTCCTGGTCACCAACCTCCATCGCTCGAGGCTCGGCCGAGCGTGGATGGCGATAAGAGAGGACGAGGTCGCAGCCGCGGCCATGGGCATCAACACGGTGACGACCAAGCTGCTGGCCTTCTCCATCGGCGCATCGTTCAGTGGCTTCGCCGGCGCTTATTACGGCGCGAGCTTCGGCCTGGTCAGCCCTGACAGCTTCCTGTTCGTCGTGTCGATCACGGTGCTGGTGATGGTGGTGCTGGGCGGCATGGGCAACATCACCGGCGTCATCGTCGGCGCGATCGCGATCTACTTCGTGCTCAACAACGTCCTGGTTTCGCTGCCGACCAACGCCGAGTCCTTCGCCAACGCGGTGGGGTTGGGATTCATCACCAAGACGAACGGTGACTGGCCTGGACTCGCCGAGGAGGCGCGGCGCTTGCAGTTCCTCCTCTACGGATTGATCCTGGTCGGCATGATGCTGCTGCGGCCTCAAGGGCTCTTCCCGAGCCGGGTACGCGAGCAGGAGCTGAAGCACGACGCCGTGGTCGAGGAAGAGACGGTGGCCGAGCAGGTTCCCGCCAGGTGAGCGACCAGCAACCGGCCACCGACAACATTCTCGAGCTCACCGACTTGAGCAAGCGCTTCGGCGGCCTTCTGGCGGTTGACAGCGTGGGCCTCAACATCAAGCGCGGCGAAGTGTTCGCCCTCATCGGTCCCAACGGCGCCGGCAAGACCACGCTCTTCAACTGCGTAACCGGCCTCTACCAGCCCACCAGTGGGAAGGTGATGTTCGACGGCAAGGACATCACCGGCTCCAAGCCGCACCAGGTGGCGCGCCTGGGCATCGCGCGGACCTTTCAGAACATCCGGCTTTTCGACTACATGTCAGCCCTCGACAACGTGCGCGTCGGCCACCACGTCCGGATGAAGGCCAAGATGTGGGATTCGCTGTTCAAGCTCCCTCGGGAGCGCAAGGAAGAAGCGGTGATCACCGAGAAGTCGATGGACCTGCTGCGTTTCGTCGGCATCGCGCGCCAGGCCAACAAGTACGCCCGCAACCTGCCTTATGGGCAGCAGCGGCGCCTGGAGATCGCACGCGCGCTGGCCACGCAGCCGAAGCTCCTGCTGCTGGACGAGCCTGCCGCCGGCTTCACGCCGCAAGAGAAGGTGGAGCTCATGCAGCTGGTCAAGAAGATCCTCGCCCGCGGGATCACGGTGTTTCTGATCGAGCACGACATGAAGGTCGTCATGGGAATCTCCGAGCGGATCGTGGTGCTGGACCATGGCGAGAAGATTGCGGAAGGCCCGCCCGACGAGGTCCGCAAGGACCGCCGGGTCATCGAGGCCTACCTCGGCAAGAGCGCATAGGTGTCCCTTCTAGAGCTGAAGGAAGTCAGCGCGTTCTACGGACGCATCCAGGCCCTGCGCAGCGTGACGCTGGAGGTCGACCAGGGCGAGGTGGTGGCCCTGATCGGATCCAACGGCGCCGGCAAGACCACCACCCTGCGAACCATCTCTGGCCTCATGCACCCCGCCGGCGGCTCCATCAACTTCGATACGCGCGACATCACGAACACGGGCCCCGAAACGATCGTCCAGCGCGGTATCTGCCAGTCACCGGAAGGCCGGCGCCTGTTCGTGCGGATGTCGGTGCAGGACAACCTTTTGATGGGCGCATACATCCGAACGGACAAGCCAGGAATCGCCGCCGACATTGAAAGGGTGTTCACACTCTTCCCCCGCCTCAAGGAGCGCCGCACTCAGATCTCAGGGACGCTTTCGGGCGGGGAGCAGCAGATGCTCGCAATGGGGCGAGCGTTGATGGCCCGGCCGAAGCTGCTGATGCTGGATGAGCCGTCTCTGGGGCTTGCGCCGATCCTTGTCGAGACGATCTTCACCATCGTGCGCGAGATCAACGCGCAGGGGACGCCGGTGCTGCTCGTGGAGCAGAACGCGCACAAGGCGCTCGAGGTCGCCCACCGTGGTTACGTCCTGGAAACGGGTTCGATCGTGAAGACCGGGACGGGCAAGGAGCTCCTCGAGTCAGAGGACGTCCAGAAAGCCTACCTGGGAATGTAACTACTGCCCGGGCGGGCGGTAGCTCGAGACAAACAGGTAGATGAGGACGGCGGCGAAGGCCGCGTACTCGAGGATCACGTTGCGAGTGAAAGTGTCCTCGACCGTGTGACGGACCAGGCCTCGGTTGATATACCAGGCGAAAAGGAGCATCACCGCGAAGGGTCCCTCGGCGATGAGCAGCCAGCTCGACAGCGCCGTGATGGCCCACGCCAGGAACGTGACGACCTGGGCGACGAACAGGGCAAAGATGAAGGACCGGCGAGGAGCGATCTTGAGCCCGTTGACGCGGAAGCTGCGGTACGAGGCCAGGAACGTGATCGTGAAGATCCACACCAGCCGCAGGACGATATTGAAGGGAATCGTCACAAGCACGAGGTAGGCGCCGGCGACGACCAGGACCAGGATCGTCTCCTGCACCAATATGTGGCCTCGCTTCTCGGCGTCGCGAAGGCGCAGGTAATCGAGCCGCGCCTGGAGCACGAAGCCGGCGCCGAAGGTCGCCGTGAAAGCGAGGTACTTCCACAGCTCGGGAACCAGCACCGACAGCCCGGCCAGCGTCACCGCACCCAGCGCCACCGGGATGTAGTGCTCGATCCGCGGAAACTCCTCGGCTCCCCGCAGGTAGCCGAGGAGCGCCGGCGAGGCGACCACGACGAGGCCGAGGGCCAGAGCCCACACCTGTCCCTGCCCGAGCAGCTCCGACTTGAAACCGAGAGCGATCGCGACCAGCACTACCCCGGCGAATACGAGGAAGGCGCGATCGCGTTCGGTCGGGATGGCGGTGGTCGTCCGCAGGTACCTGTCGTCTGAGATCGGCGGCGTCTTCATCGGGCGGGAGGAAGTCTAGACGACCAGTTCACCTCCCCACCCCGTGGGGAGGTCGGTCCGGCCGCGAAGCGGCCCGACCGGGTGGGGCGATCCGAACTTTCACGAACGTGCCCGTCCGTACCGGTCCTCGAGCCGCACCACATCGTCGATCTCAGGAGTCGATACCTCGAAGATGTCCGTGTCCTCGACGGCGGTGACACGGTGGCGTATACGCGGGGGCACGTGCACAGAGTCGCCGGCGTGCATGCGCACCGACTCGAGCTTCCCGTCGAGCGATCCCAGCTCGATGTCGACAGTGCCTTCCCTTACCAACAACCACTCGTCCTTGCGCTCGTGGTACTGCAGCGATAGCGCCGCTCCCCTGTTGACATGGATGATCTTGCCCAGGTAGCGATCGGTGATCGCCCAGCGAATCTCGTAGCCCCACGGCTTGTCGACACGAGACTCTGCCGAGCGCTTGATCTCAGGCGTGCGCGCGGAGTCCAACAATGTCCTCGAGGGCCGCGAGCCGGGCTTCGACCGCAGCTTTGTCCGCCGCCTCCGCGTACACGCGCACGAGAGGCTCGGTGCCGCTGGCTCGCAGGAGGACCCAGCTGCCGTCCGCGAGATAGAACTTGAACCCGTCATCCGAGCGAATCCGCTCGACCGTGACTCCCGCCACCTCGCTCGGTTCGTGGCTCTCGAGCGTCTTCAAGATGCGAACACGCTCGCGATCGTACGTCTCGCGGTTGAGGTGAATGTCGTGCCTTGCGTAGGCATGCGGGCCGACGCGCTCTTCGAGACTGGCGAGGATCTGCGAAAGCGGGCGACCGAGCTTCACGATCATGTCCGCGAACAGCAGGCCGATCAGGATGCCATCTCGCTCGGGGATGTGTCCCCTCATCGCGAAGCCGCCCGACTCCTCGCCGCCGAGGACCGCGTCGGTTTCCATCATCTTCGGCGCCACGTTCTTGAATCCCACCGGCACCTCGTACACCGTGGTGCCGAACTGCGCGGCCAGCTTCTCGGCCATGGAGGTCATGTTGACAGTCCTCACCACTGGGCCGACCATGTGCCGCACGTCGAACAGGTACAGCATCAACAGCGCATAGACCTGCAGCTGGTTGATGAAGCGCCCCGTCTCATCGATGATCCCCACGCGATCGGCGTCGCCATCCGTGCAGATGCACAGGTCCTGCCCGCCGCCTCGCATGAAGGCCATGGCGGCATCGATGTTGGGTGGAATCGGCTCTGGGTTGACGCCGCCGAACAATGGGTTGCGCTCGCTGTGCAGCTCGACTACGGAGGTTCGCCCACCATCGAGCAGCTCCTTGATGTAGCCGTATCCCGAGCCGTACATGCACTCATGCACGATGTGAAGGCCGGCGGACCTGACCGCGGTGAGGTCGACCATCCGTGCGATCTGCGCGTAATAGGGTGCGCGCGGGTCGTACATCGAGACCATGTCGCCTGAGGCTGCTCGGTCCGGCACGGGCACGTTTTCGAGAGCATTGATCCGCGGCTCGAGATTGGCGATCACGTCCGTGGAGGCTGAGCTTCCGGTGTCGGTCTTGAACTTGATGCCGTTGAAGAGATACGGGTTGTGGCTCGCGGTCACCACGGCGGCGCCGGTGGCCTTGCGGTCGATGACGGTCCACGACGCCACCTGGGTGGGTGACGGCCGGTCGAACATCAGCGTCCGAACGCCGTTGGCGGCGAATACGTCGGCCACCGTGCGCGCGAACTCTTCGGAGGCGAAGCGGCAGTCATAGCCGACCACAGCCAGCGGATCAGGCGAGCGAGACTTCAGGTATTCCGCCGACCCCTGGGCCACGCGGCGCACATTGGCGAAGGTGAAGTCGTCTGCGACCACTCCCCGCCAGCCGTCGGTCCCGAACTTGATCACATCAGCCAACGCAGTCACCGACCAGAGTAACCGTCGGGGCCACCCTCCCACGACTGCGTCGTGGGGACCCCAGCGGAAATTTCGTGGGGTGACTATAGGTAGCGGGTTTTGCGCGCGCGCCTGAGCGCGTCGACGACCTTCTTCACGTCCTGGGCTCGCGAACGCGGGCACACCAGAAGGGCGTCTTCGGTGTCGACGATGATCATGTCCTCGAGACCTATCGCCGCCACCAGCCGGCGGTCACCGAGAACAAGGCTGCCGTGGGTGTCGACCAGCACAGCCTCGCCTTCGACGGAGTTGCCGCGAGCGTCGGGATGGACCCGATCACCAAGCTCCGACCAGTTGCCGATGTCAGCCCACTCGAAATCGCCGGGCACGAGCAGGAGACGGTCGGTTTTCTCCATGACGGTTCGATCGATGACGTCGACGGGCAGGCGGTTGTACAGCTGTGCGGCGGTCGCCTCGTCGCCCGCGTCACGTGCGGCGAGCACGCGCCGAAGCGCGCCCAGGCGCGAATGCGCATGCCGGGCGAGCTCATCGATGAAAACCGGCAGCCGCCACGCGAACCAGGCCAGGTTCCAGTAGTAGCCGCCCTCCTTCACGAACCGCTGGGCGCGCGCGAGGTCCGGCTTTTCGATGAAGCGCTTCACGCGAAGCGCACCGCGGGACGCCCGCCCCGGCGCATGGATGTAGCCGAGGCCGGTGGATGGGAAGGTCGGCCTCAGTCCGACTGTCACGAGCGCGTCCGATGTGAGCGCCGTCCGGACGGCGCTCCGCACAGCGGTGCGAGCCCCGGGTCCTCCCCTGACCACGTGGTCCGCGGGCATGGCTACCATGGCCGCATCCGGGTCGCGGGCCACAAGGGTGAGGGCGGCGAGTCCGTAGGCATTGGTTGTGCCGCGCGCCGACGGCTCGAGGATCAGGTGCTGGTCATCGACCTCCGGTAGAACCGCCTCGATGATCTCGCGCTGTCGCACTTCGGTCAGGATGAACACGTCGTCGGCGACCGACCGTGCTCGTTCATATGTCTCGCGCAGCAGCGGCCGCCCGCGCTCGCCCAAAGGCAGCACATGCTTGGGCGTCGAGCGGCGAGACCGCGGCCACAGCCTCGTCCCCGCCCCTCCGGCGGGGATCACCACATACGTCCGGCTCAACCGACCTCTTCCGCCAGCTCCTTGGCCCGCGCGGTCGATTCCCATGGCGCGTCGATGTCGGTGCGGCCGAAGTGGCCGTAAGCCGCGGTCTGGCGGAACAGCGGCCGCCTGAGGTTGAGCTCCTTGATGATTCCGAGCGGGCTCAGGTCGAACAGCTTGTTGACCGCGGTGGCAAGCGCCGCCTCAGGAACCTTGCCCGTGGCAAAGGTGTCGATCCTCAGAGCCACGGGCTTGACGACGCCGATCGCGTATGCGATCTGGACCTCGCAGCGCTTCGCCAGCCCCGCGGCAACGATGTTCTTGGCCACGTGCCGAGCGCCATAGGCGCCGGCCCGGTCCACCTTCGTGGGGTCCTTGCCCGAGAAGCTGCCGCCGCCGTGGCGGGCGTAGCCGCCATAGGTGTCGACCATGATCTTGCGACCGGTGAGGCCGGCATCGGCCACCGGCCCGCCGACCACGAATCGGCCGGTGGGATTTATGAACGTGCGAATCTGGCCGTCCCGCAGCTCGGCCGGAATCACAGCGTCGATGACGTGCTCGCCGACGTCGGAACGCAGCTGCTCGGTTGTGACCTCATCGTGGTGCTGGGTGGAGAGGACCACCGTGTCCACGACCGGCGGCTCGCCGCCATCGCCGTAACGGATCGTGACCTGGACCTTGCCGTCGGGCCGAAGGTAGTTGAGCGCCTTCGTGCGGCGCACCTCGGCCAGCCTTTTCGCCAGGCGATGCGCGTACGTGATCGGCAGTGGCATGAGCTCAGGGGTCTCGTCGCACGCGAAGCCGAACACCATGCCGGAGTCGCCCGCCCCGCCGACGTCCACTCCCTGGGCGATGTCTGGCGATTGCTCGTCGATGCTGGTGATGACCCCACACGTCTCGGCGTCGAAGCCGTACTTCGCACGCGTGTATCCGACCTCCCGCACGGTCTGCCGGATGATGCGCGGGATGTCGACGTA
>VBHB01000160.1 GCA_005880315.1 Chloroflexota bacterium
CGTGAGCTTGATGTTGCCGGGCTCGCCCTCCACCACCGTGACCTCGTGACCTGTCGCGGCCACGAGCTGTGCGTCGTCATCTCCGACCAGGCCGGCGTCGGCCGCCTCGCGGTGGGCGCGTGCCAGGAGCTCGTACGAGAAGGCCTGCGGTGTCTGCGCGAGCACGATCCGCGAGCGGTCGAGGCTCTCCACGAGCCGGTTGCCCTCCACCCGCTTGACCGCGTCGCGCGGGGTGATGGCCGGAAACGCGGCGCCGGACTCCATGGCGGCCGCGAGCACGCGCCTCACCAGCGACGCAGTCGCCAGCGGGCGCGCGGCGTCATGGACAAGTACGTAGTCGCACTCGCCCAGCGCTGCGAGGCCCGCCCGCACCGAGGCCTGACGGCTTTCGCCTCCAGCCAACACAGTTACCGTTTTGCGCGGCGACAGGGACTCGACTTCGCGCTCGGCGTTCTCGAGCCTGGCCGGGGGCCCAACGACCACGATCCGGTCCACTTCGTCGAGTGCGAGGAAGAGCTCCAATGCGCGCGCCAGAGTCGTGCGCCCGTTCAGACGGACCAGCGCTTTGCTGCCCCGACCCAGCCGGGACCCGGAACCGGCCGCTGCGACGATCGCGCCTACCGAACCCATCAGCCCCCGTCCTCGTCGCGCTTGGAGCGCCCGCCGCGCCGGCCTTCCTGGCCCGCCGGCTCCGCGAAGATCATGCGTCCGGCCGAGGTCTGAATCACCGAGGTCACGACCGCGGTGATGGTCTGGTTGATCAGCCGGCGCCCGTTCTGGACGACCACCATGGTGCCGTCGTCGAGGCTGCCCACGCCCTGGCCCGGCTCCTTGCCCTCACGCGCGATCATCACGACGATTTCCTCCCCAGGGATGGCCACCGGCCGCATGGCCTGGGCGAGCTCGTTGAGGTTGAGGACGTCGACGCCTTCGAGGCGCGCGATGCGATTGAGGTTGAAGTCGTTGGTCATGATCCCCCACCCTCTGCGCTTGGCCGTGCGCACCAGGTGGGCGTCGATCTCGATACTCGTTGCCACATCGTCATCGACCACCTGCAGGTTGGTCGAGGAATCCTTCTGCATCTCCGTGAGCACGTCGAGACCGCGCCGGCCGCGACGCCGGCGGGTGGCATCGGCGGAGTCGGCGACGAGCTGGAGCTCGCGCAGCACCGAGCTGAGAACCATCAGGGGCAGGTCGACGAAGCCGGTCTTGGCGATGTCGAGGATCCGGCCGTCGATGATGACCGAGGTGTCGAGGAGGACAGCGTCGAGGCGGTGGCTCTTCGTCTCTTTGATGCCTCCGAAAAAGATGGCGGTGAGCTCAACGCGGCGCGTGATGCCGACGGAGGCGCCAAGCAGGGCTAGAAGGATCGCCAGCACGAACGACAGGGCGACGCCGTACGGCGCGATGAGGTCGCGGAGAAAGACTCCGATGAGAACGGCGATGACAAGACCGACGATCATGCCCAGCAAGCCGCTGAGCAGGTCGGGCAGCGGAGTCGAGGTGAGCCGCTTGTTGAAGTCTCGCCAGCCCCCGAGCAGATACGGCGTGCCCAGGTAGCCGAGGATCAGGCCCTCCATCGTGGTCAGGCTTATGAGCACCCAACCCTGATGGCTGATCCCCGACAGGCGGACGAGCGCATAACCAAGAAAGAAGCCACCGATGACTCCGATCCCCACTCCGAGTCGGCGGGCGAGGGTATCGGAACGCCTCACGGATTACCTCCTCAGGTGACCGATACCTCGGCCTCCTTTATGAATGCGCCGGACCTCATGGGTGAAGGAAACGCGGCGGCGATGGCCTCCGCAAGAGACCGGACCTCGACGACCTCGAGGCCGGCCGGCCGGCCGGCTTTGGCGCCAGCCGGAATCAAAGCGCGCGTAAGACCGTGGCGCGCCGCCTCGTGCAGGCGGCGTTCCAGCTGGCCGACGCGTCGCACCTCACCGGCCAATCCCAGCTCACCGATGACAACCAGGCCGTCCGGCAGGGGCCTGTTGCTCGTGTTGCTGTGGATCGACAGGGCAAGACCAAGATCTGCGGCCGGCTCCGTGATGCGGATGCCGCCCGCCACGTTGACGAAGATGTCGGACTGGCCAAGCGAGGCCGAGGCTCGCTTCTCGAGTACTGCGATCAGCATGTGCAATCGGTTGATGTCCGTGCCGCTGGCGATGCGCCGCGGCGGGTAGTTGTTGGTGGTCTTGTTGACCAGGCTCTGGATCTCGATGAGCAGCGGTCGCGTGCCTTCGAGCACGACCACCACCGCCGTGCCAGGGGACGAAACGGCCGCATTGCCGAGGAGCGCGGCGGAAGGGTCCGGGACCTCTTCGAGGCCTTTCTCGCCCATGGCGAAGACGCCGATCTCCTCGGCCGACCCGAAGCGGTTCTTCATGGCGCGCAGGATGCGAAGCTCCTGCCGCCGGTCGCCTTCCAGGTAAAGCACCGTGTCAACGATATGCTCGAGCACCCTCGGCCCGGCGATCGCACCCTCTTTGGTGACGTGGCCCACCAGGAAGATCGGAACCCCGATCTCCTTGGCCAGCCTCATGAGGCGCGCCGCGGATTCGCGCACCTGCGTGACGCTGCCGGCGCTGCCCTCGAAGCCGGCGTCCGTGACCGTCTGGATCGAGTCGACGATCGCGAGCTGCGGAGCCTCCGCGCGGATCGCCTCGCAGATGGCGTCCAGGTCGGTCTCGGCGTAAAGAAGGATTCCTGGCGAGAGCGGGCCCAGCCGCGCGGCGCGCATGCGAACCTGCTGCGGCGACTCTTCGCCTGAGGCGTAGAGCACTTTGCCCCCTTCCGCGGCGGCGACCTGCTGGGCGACGTGCATGAGCAGGGTCGACTTGCCGACCCCCGGCTCCCCGCCCACCAGGACCACGCTGCCGGGGACCACTCCTCCCCCCAACACTCGGTTCAGCTCGCCCCACGCCAGGCGGCGCCGGGGCGACGACTCCGATTCGATCTCGTTCAGCGGAACGGGCCGATTCGGCACCCCCTGGGCACTTGCCTGCTTACGCCCCGAAGGTGCCTTGCGGACCTGGAACTCCTGGAGCGTGTTCCAGGCCTGGCAGTGGGGGCACTGGCCGGCCCAGCGCAGGCTTTCACCACCGCACTCTGAACACATGAAGGTCACCGTGGATTTGGGCATGTAGGTGCTGAACTCTCTGCCCATGATCGGTTTTTTACAAGTGGGTACGTAGCCTTTTACAGTCTCAGTCGTTGTATTCATAGAGCGCCGGGACCCCACCCCGGCTTCTGGAACGAAGGAGCGCCGTCCTGACTACCCCCGGGGCGGCGTTCCGGTTCTAGACCTCGGTCAGTATTCTCGAGCAGTGGACGCCTCCATCTCGGTCGAACGGATCGAGGAGGCCGCCACCCTGATCGACCCGGTGTTCCGCGACACCCCGCAATTCGTCTGCGAACCGTTGAGCGACCGGCTGGGAGTGGTGGCCGTCCTGAAAGTCGAGTGCGTGAACCCCATTCGCTCCTTCAAGGGTCGCGGCACCGACTATCTCCTGCACCGCCTGGGCCCGTCGCCGGACGGCCTGGTCTGCGCGTCGGCGGGAAACTTCGGCCAGGGCATGGCGTTCGCGGCGCGAAAGCGCGGAACCAGGTTGACCGTGTTCGCGGCGGTCGCCGCCAATCCCCTCAAGGTCGACCGCATGCGAGCGCTCGGCGCGGAAGTGATTCTCGAAGGCCAGGACTTCGACGATGCCAAAGCCGGCGCTTTGCGACATGCGACCCAGACCGGCGCGTTCTACGTCGAAGACGGTTTGCTCGGGCCCATCGCCGAGGGCGCGGGCACCATCGCGTCGGAGCTGGGACGCATGAGCGAGCCCATCGACGCATACATCGTCCCGCTCGGCAACGGCTCTCTCATCAACGGGATTGGTGCGTGGTTGCGGCGCCATTCGCCCGGCACCCGCGTCATCGCCGTCTGCCCGTCGGGAGCGCCGTCGATGTTCATGTCGTGGCGCGCCGGCAAGCCGGTCACCACCGCGAGCCTGGACACGATCGCCGACGGGATCGCCGTCCGCATCCCGGTCCCGGAGGCGCTCGAGCTGATGTCCTCGGTGGTCGACGAGGTGATGCTGGTCACCGACGACGAGATGATCGAGTCGATGCGCTGGCTGCATCGCGACGCCGGCGTCATCGTCGAGCCGGCGGGTGCCGCGGGAGTGGCAGGCGCGGCGAAGCTCCGTGAGGAGCTGGCCGGCAAGCGTGTCGCCATCCCGCTGACCGGCGGCAACGTCACCGAAGAGCAGCTCAGGACCTGGATCTACTGAAGCGACAGGTTGGCCAGGTGGTCGAGCGCAGCGAGAGGACCTTGCTGCGCGAACACGTCGGGCAGCGCCGTCTTCAGGCTCGCCTCGACTGAGCCCGCCAGCTGGACCCGAAGGTTCAGGGGCAGGGTGGGACGGCGGCGGGCATATGAGCTCACGAATCGCCGCAGGTCCGGGTCGAGGCGACGCAGGATTAGCTCGGCCTGCGAAGCAGGCGCGAACGAAGGCGTCGCCGGCGTGTACCCCGGTGGAGCCGGATAGCCCGGAGGCGGTGCCAATGGTGGAGGTGGCGGCGGCGGGTGGGCGGGGAACTGGTAGGTGACGCCAGCCGGCGGCGCGGGCGGAGGGGGAGGCGGCGGAGGGGGCGGCCGCATCGCAAGAGCGGGGCGTGCCAGCTGCCACAGCCCCACGGAATCGGAATCCTTGACCACGACGGTGCCCGCCGCGAGGTCGCCCAGGCGCTTGCCCCGGCCGTTGGCGAAAAGCACCACCACTCCCACGCCGTAGCCGTAGGGCAGGAAGTCGACGATCCTGACCACGTTGCGGATGCCGGCCTGCATCCAGGTCAGCGGCTCACCGCGGTCTCCCACCGCCCGCAGCCGGAACGCCCGCTTGCCGAGCGTCTGGCCGGAGAACAGGGCCTCGCTGATCCAGAAGTAGCCGAAGACGATGATGAATGCTCCAAATGCCAAGATCAGGGTGAAGACCGTGGTCGATTGGGTGTAGGCCGCGGCGCCGCCGGCAACGAAGGACACCGCTACAAGAAGCCCTGATACGAGCAGCAGGTCGAGGATCTGCGCCACCCCGCGCGTGCCCAGCCCGGCCACCTGGTAATCGAACGAAACCCGCTCCGGGGTGGAGACGACCAGATCAGTGTCGGGGAGCGGCTGCTCCATTCGGTTATTTTCACTGCTGATGAGGGCAGAGGAGTTCGTTATGCGCCGGCGAGACGACTGGAACCGGCTCGAGGACCTCATCGCGCGAGCCGGCTCCGGCCAGCTCAACGGCCTCGCGCCGGCCCAGGTCCTGACCATGACTGCGCTCTACCGGCGGGCAACGGCGGACCTCGCTCGCGCGCAGCGAGACTGGCCCGGCGAACCCGTGCACCGTTATCTCAACGGGCTGGTCGCGCGCGGCCACGGCGTGGTGTATCGCCGCGGCGGTCACGTGTGGCGGCGGATCCAGACCTTCTATTTGGAGACTCTGCCCGGCACGTACCGGCTGGCGTGGCCCTACGTGGTCGCGTCGGCAGCCCTCCTGTTCGTGCCGGCGATCGTCGCCTACTTCGTCGTGCTGGCCCACCCCGAGGCCGCTTACGGAATCGCATCCCCGGCGTTGATCGATCGCGTCCATCACCACCAGCTCTGGACGGACATCCCTCCCGAGCTCCGGGTCGAAGCGGCGGGCTTGATCGCGATCAACAACATCTACGTGACGATGATCGCGTTCGCGTTCGGCGTCGTCTTTGGTCTGCCGGTGATCTACGTGCTGATCATGAATGGCATCAACCTCGGCGGCCTGTTCGGGCTGACGCAGGCCTATGGCGTGAGCGGAGGCCTCTTCGAGTTCGTCATCGGGCATGGAGTCCTGGAGCTGTCGATCGTGATCGCGGAGGGCGCGGCCGGGCTGATGATGGGCTGGGCGCTTATCTCTCCTGGCAACCGCAAGCGCTCCGACGCGCTGGTGATCGCGGCGCGACGCGCGTTCACGCTGCTGCTCGGCCTGTCGCCGCTGTTGCTCATCGCCGGGACCATCGAGGGCAACATCTCGCCGTCCGATGCTCCGTTCGCGGCCAAGGTCACGATCGGGCTGACCACCGGGGTGCTTTTCTACACGTACCTGCTCGTGGTCGGACGCCGCGCTAGAGCAGAGCCCGCTCCTTGAGCTCGAGGTAGCGCTCCACCAAAGCAGGGCTCAGGTTGCCGGCGACGACGTCGAGGCCGAGGACTCCGCCGCGCCTCAACAGCTCGAAGCTTTCGCGCCGGCTCGCCATGAACTCCTCGGCCGCGGCCCACTCGTAAGCGCGCGATGAGGTGGTGATCGGGGCGTGGCGGGCGCTGAGGACGGCCGGATCCGACATCGCCACCACGAGCACGAGATGGCGTGCCGCCAGGCGCAGCGCGTGCGCGACCAGCTCCTTGGAAGCCTCGGGATCCTGGAGGTCGGTGAGGATCACGATCATGGATCGCCGGCCCACCCGCAGGGCCAGGTGCGTGAGGGCGTGGCCGAAATCGGGCTCCACGTACTCCGGCCTGATCGCGTAGAGCGCCTCGGTGATGCGGCGAAGCTGCGCCGGGCCCCGCTCGGGCTTGATGAAGTTGGTGACCCGATCGTCGAACGTCATCAAGCCGACGCGGTCTCCGAAAGCCTGGGCGACCCAGGCCAGCATGAGCGCTGCATTGACAGCGTGGTCGAGCTTGTCGAGGTCTCCGGCCGGTGCGGTCATGAGACGTCCGCAGTCGATGGCGATCATCACCTGCTGACCGCGTTCGGCCTCGACCTCGACCACCACCGGGTGGTCGCGCCGCGCGGTTGCGGTCCAGCTCACGCGCCGGATGTCGTCGCCGCGCACGTAGTCACGCAGCCCCGCAAACGCCGTCGACGCTCCGGGCGGCTTCGCGCGTCGAAGGCCCGACATCGCGCGCAGGCCGCGTCGGAGAGTGAGCTGGATGCGCTTGATTGCGACGACGTTTGGAAACACCGCGACCTCGCGCTGAAGCTGCAGTCGCAGCTGCCGCCGCCACCACCCGTCTCGGCGCCAGACCTGGAGGTCGACCGCGCCGAACCGGTAGGCGCCGCGGCGAGGCGATGACGTGTTGTAGGCGAGCTCGACGCGGCCGTTGTGGTCGAACATCCCCTCCACCTCGCGCGGCTGCGGCCTGAGGTCGTCGGGCGCGTGGTCGGCGATCCTGACATGCAGACCGGCGGCGGCCGCGTTTTCGATCACGATCCTCACCTCTTCGCGCTCCCCCAGCGAGAACGGCTCGGGCATCAGCCTTCGCACGCGATAGCCCTTGCGTCCTGGAAGCAGCGCGAGGTCGCGGGCAAGGATGAGGACGAGACCAGCGTGATAGAGGACGGCGAGCAGCACCAGCACCGGCGATGCGATCGAGAGCGCGATCAGCGCCGCACCGATCGCGACCGCCCACAGCAGCCGGGGCTGCGGCGCCAAATTCACCTCCCCACCCTGTGGGGAGGTCGCCCGAGCGCCAAGCGCGACCGGGTGGGGGGCGCCAAATTCACCTCCCCACCCTGTGGGGAGGTCGCCCGACTCGCGCAGCGAGTCCGGCGGGTGGGGAGCTACGAGCTTTGATCAACCTACCTGGGCGGTACGACCCGGCTGGCCACCGCCTCCAGCACGCTGTCCGGCGTCTGGCCGCTGACCTCGGCCTCGGGCCGCAGGACCAGACGGTGCCGGAATGCCGGCGCAAGCAGAGCCTTGACATGGTCGGGGGTGACGAACTCCGATCCCTCGAACGCGGCTGCGGTGCGCGACGCCAGCATCAACAGCACCTCGGCGCGCGTGCTTGCGCCGAGCGAGATCTCAGGTGCGGTGCGCGTGGCCGACGCGAGCTCGACGATGTATCGACGGATCTTCTCGTCGAGGACCACCCTTGCCACCTGCGCGCGGCAGGCCTCGACGTCAGCCCCGCCGAGCGCGGGTTCCACGCCGGCCTTGACCGGGTCGCGAAGCTCGATGCCGGACTCCCAGCGTTTCAACACTTCCATCTCGTCGGCGGCGACCGGGTAGTCGAGCCGGACCTTGAAGAGGAAGCGATCCTGCTGGGCCTCGGGCAGCGGATACGTGCCCTCATATTCGATGGGGTTCTGCGTGGCGAGCACGAAAAACGGAGCGGGCAGCGGCATCTGCTCGCCTTCGAGGGTCACGCCGCGCTCCTCCATCGCCTCGAGCAATGCCGACTGCACCTTCGCGGGGGCGCGGTTGATCTCGTCCGCGAGCAGCACGTTCGTGAAGATCGGGCCTTTTCGAAGTGTGAAGGTGCGGTTGACGAGGTCGTAGATCGCGGTGCCGACGATGTCGGCCGGCATGAGGTCGGGGGTGAACTGAACGCGGCCGTAGTCGAGGGCGAGCGCTCTCGCGATGGATTTGGCGAGCAGCGTCTTCCCGGTTCCGGGCACGCCTTCGAGGAGGATGTGGCCCTGCGTCACCAACGCCACCGCGCACAGTCGGATCGCCTCCTCCTGCCCGACGACAGCCTTCACCAGCTGTTCGCGGAATCGGGCATAGAAGTCTGGGGCGGTCATCGTGGTCGATCCGGTCATCGAGCCTCCTCTTTCATTGGCGACTTCGGCGCTCGGGCGCCGGTGGATATGCGATTCGGTGAAGACGCTGCGCTGCGTTCAACATGTCGGCATCGCCGTCAGCGGTGCCGTACAGGACGCGCTCCGCTTCAGCCAGCTCGGCGGCGAGCTCGGGCGCGCGCGAATACAAAGCATTCCAGAATCGGTCGCGCGGCTGCGCGGGCAGGCCGGTTCGCTGGGCGACGGCGCGTTCGCTGGCGCCGGCCAGCATGCCAAGCGTCAGCGCTCGCGCGCCAGACCGGCGGAGCAGCTCACCCACGGCGACCGCCCACTCGGCATCGGCGCGTACTGTTTCGGCGGGGCGAGGAATCAACGGCCCGAACCGGCGCCCTCTGAGCAGGAGGCCGATAAACACTGCGACCAGGAACCATAGGATGGCGGCGCCCCATGGCGTTGCCACCCACGCCTGCGGTGCGAAGTCGTTGAGGATCAACCCATGGTGGTACTCGTCGAACGCGACCGCGGCGCCACCGTCGACAAGCCCGAGCAGATCGGCCAGCATGCGTCCGTTGTCCGCCTTGTCGAGATAGCCGTTGCACATGACGAGGGGGTCGGCCAGCACGACGACCTTCCCGGAGCCGAATTTCTGGATGTATGCGAGGGGCAGGCCGCCCGAGCTGCGAAGGACCGCCACCTGCTCCGCCGCGACGTCGAACGGCTCCGCCAGGTTTCCGCCGGCCACGGTGGTCACACCATCCAGCGCGGGATTGGCATACTGGACTCGGCTTCGCAGCAGGCTGCCAAACCGGGTGACGGCGAAGACGCGGTCGAGCTCGGGGTCGCCTTGCTCCGACGCGTAGACCAGCACGCCGCCCTGCCGCACCCAGTTCGCCGTCCGGTTCGCATCGTCGGTGGAATAAGGACTCGTCGGAGTGAACACGAACATCAGGCCGTTTGAGGAGGGCGGCGTAAAGGTGCCCTCGATCTGGCTGGTGGGGTGGCCCATGGCGTCGGCGAAAAGCCTGGCGGCGGAGGCGCCGTTGGCGGCGTCGCTGTTGGAGCTGTGCTCGGGCGAGTCCTGCCGCGGCTGGCCGAGATAGGCGAACGCCGCGATCACCAGCGCGAGCAGCAGGGCCAGAACCCAGCCACGAAGATTCCTCATGCTGCCGCCTCCGCTTCCGCCGGCGGTTTGCGGAACGGGGCCGCCGCAACCACCGCACGCTCATATGTGGCGGGGTCGACGTCACGACCGCCGTAGATCGCGGCTTCGAACGGCAGCAGCAAGGGCCGCAGGCGCGCGGGATCGCCGGCGCGCTGGAAGATCTCTCGGACCGTGAGCGGGCTTCCTGTCCACGAATGCTCACCGGCAAGCGTGGCGGCGACCCCGGCGCAAAGCGCGCGGATGGCACCGACGCGATCTCCGATGCGGGCCAGACGATCGGCGTCAGCGAAGAAGTCGGCTGGCGCGCGCGGACCCATGGGCGTTCGTGCCACCGCATCCGCCGAGAGATGTCCCCGAGTGGACCGGAAGATGATCACCGCCGCGGCGGCCAGCATGGCCGCGCCGACGATGTAGAAGTAGACCGTCGGTACCTGCGATCCGCCGCGGCCGGCGCTGCCGAACAGGAATCTCAGGAGGTCGTTGATCCGGTCCTGGATCCACTGGGTGAGCCGGTCGAGCAAGCTCGGTGGCTGGTGAAGCGGGTCGTAACGCTTCATGGTGAGGACCTGGTGTAGCCGCTGGCTGGCTTGCGCCGGGTCGGCGGCGGACGCCGGGGACGAAATCGCGTCGAGGAGGGCGTGAAGGCGCACGTTGGCGTCGGCGAAATCGGGTGGACGCGTCCGCAGGTCCTGCTCGATCTCCGGCTGGCTGCCGGAAGTGCCTTCGTCGAGCACCGCCAGCGCCTTTTCGGCCGCGACGATGTCCCCGGGCTGGGCGCTGCTGACGATGGCGATCGTGTCGACGACAGCCTGCCTGTAGCCCGGCGGCGGAGGGTCGGCGGCCGCGGTCAGCGGCAGCGCCAGGGAGATGGCGAGGGCCATCGCGGCCACAAATCTGATGGCGACGCGCTTCGGCAGACTCACGCCGGTTGAGTTGCGGAGACGCGCTGCGCGAGCTGAAAAAGATCGAGGGCTTCCCGCCGGACGCGGAGGTCGAAATAGACGAGCACGATCGCAATCTGCACCACGGGGTTGACGAGGGCCGCGACGAGCACCGCGACGCTCTGTGAGATGGCGAGAACGATGTAGTTGGAGGCGATGAAACCAATGATCTGAGTAGCGAAGAACAGAAATCCTTCGAGCGCCTGGCCGACGAACCACCGGAGCAGGAAAACCAGAAAGAGGATCAGGAACGTGCGCCACCAACGACCTTCGACGAGCCGCCAGCTGCGGCCCATGGCGGCGCCCAGCCCACTTTTTTCGATGAACATCACCGGCAGCACGGCGACCCAAAGGACGGCGAACCAGAGCCAGAGCGGAAACAGGCAGAAGAACACAATCATCATGTCGAGGATGAACACGTACCCGAGGATTGCGAAGTAGCGCCTCAGTACGCCTCGAATCGCGCCCCAGATCGTCACGGGCCGCCCCAGCGCCGACTCGCACGCGGCGTAGATGACAGCCGCAAACGTGAACGGCGACAGGAAGAAGTTGAGCAGATATCCGGCTCCGAGCCAGATGAGCGAAGGCAACAGGGTGTTGAAGTCGGGACTGACGGAGTTGATGGTCTGAAGAAAACTCGAGAACACGGTGAAGAAGCTGTACCCGGTGAGCGCAGCCGCGGGGATGGCCATGATCATCGAGATACCCGCGAAGAGCCAGAAGTGGCGGCGATAGATGCGGAAGGTCTCGTCGAGAACGTCGCCGATTTCCAGAGGGCGCAGACGGAGGGGTGCCGGGGCGCTCACGTGACCTCCATTGTGGCGTGGCGTGCGGCCGGTTGCGGCTCCGGCGTACGCTCAGCGTTGTAACTCCGGTGGCCGAAGAACCTCGCGCCGGGCGTGACCGGGTGCGCGTGCTGTTCGTGGAAGACGATCCGTCCGTCGCCCAGATGTACAAGTTGAAGCTCGAGCTGGACGGATACGACGTCGTAGTCGCGCCCGACGGCGAGAAGGCTTTGGAACTCGCGCGTAGCGATCGGCCCGACATCGTCTTTCTCGACATCCGCTTGCCAAAACTGGATGGATTCGGCGTCCTCGAGGCGCTCCGCAACGAACCCAAGACCGAACGCCTGCCGGTGGTGATCCTGTCGAACTACAGCGAGAGAGAGCTGATAGACCGTGGCCTTCGGTTGGGCGCACTCGACTATCTGATCAAAACCCAAACCACCCCGGCCCACCTCTCGAGCGGCCTCGAGAAGTGGCTGAAAGACTAAGAATCCGCCGCCCAAAAACCTACCTGGCCCCTTCGGGGCCCTCCCCTCCCCCAAGCCCAACAACGCCTGACACGAATCAAGCTACAGCGGGCGCGAGCGAACACCAACCCAGGTTGTAAAGACCCAGTGGCGGCGACCGGCGGAAGTCAGGGCTTGGCGGCGGCCCCGGTCCCCGCGGGCTCCTTGTGCTTGTGCTTGATCGGCGTGAATTTGAGGCTGTCCTCGCCTTCGATGTCGATCTGCACGGTATCGCCCCGCGAGATCTTTCCGCGCAGCAGGTGCTCCGACAGTTGGTCGTGAATCCTGCTCGTGATCACGCGCCGCAGAGGCCTTGCGCCGTAAATGCGGTCGTAGCCCTCCTTGGCCAGCAGGTCCTTCGCAGCGTCCGTCACCTCGATCGTGATCTGCTGCTCCACCAGCTGCTTGCTGAACCGCTCGAGCTGAAGGTCGACGATCTGCCGGATCTGGCCGGTCGTGAGGCTCTTGAACACCACGACAGCATCGACGCGGTTGAGGAACTCGGGCCTGAACATGCGCTTGAGCTCTTCATCGATCTTCTCTTTGGTGTTCTTGTGGCGCCGCTCGACCTCGTCCTGCTCGTCCACCACCGCGGGCTGAAAGCCCAGCGAGGTGCCCGCCTGGTTCACATCGCGAATTCCCAGGTTGGAGGTCATGATGATCACGGTGTTGGCAAAGTTGACGACTTTGCCCTTGGCATCGCTGAGGCGGCCGTCCTCGAGGATCTGCAGCAGCATGTTGAAGACCTCGGGATGCGCCTTCTCGATCTCGTCGAACAAGATCACCGAGTAAGGGCGCCGGCGCACAGCCTCGGTCAGCTGTCCACCCTCGTCATAACCGACGTATCCAGGGGGAGAACCGACCAGGCGAGCCGTCGTGTGACGTTCCATGAACTCGGACATGTCCAGCTTGATGAGCGCGTCCTCGGAGTCGAACAAGTACTCCGCCAACGCCCGCGCGAGCTCGGTCTTGCCGATTCCGGTCGGCCCGAGAAAGATGAACGACCCGATCGGCCGTCGCGGGTCCTTGAGGCCTGCACGCGCACGCCGCACGGCCTGCGAGACCGTGACGATGGCCTCATCCTGGCCGACCATCCGCTTGTGTAGCTCCTCTTCCATGCGGAGAAGGCGAGCGGTCTCTTCCTCGATGAGTCTTGAAACCGGAACTCCCGTCCACGCGGCGACGATCTGGGCGATGTCCTCCTCGCCGACCTCAGGAACGGTTTCCCCTAGCTTGTCGCGCCACGCGGCCTCTTTGATCGCGAGCTTGTCCTGCAGCTTCTTGACCTTGTCGCGCACGCTCGCGGCAGCCTCGAAGTCCTGCTTGTTGACAGACTCGTCCTGGTCCGTGCGCTGCTTCTTGATCTCCTTCTGGAGCTCCTTCAGCTCGTCGGGGGTGGTCGTGAGCTTCATGCGCACGCGCGCCGATGCCTCGTCGATGAGGTCGATCGCCTTGTCCGGCAACGCGCGATCGCTGACATAGCGGTCGCTCAGCACAGCCGCGGCGCGAACCGCGGAGTCGGTGATGGTGACACGGTGGTGCTTCTCGTACAGCGACTTGACGCCGTTGAGGATGTCGATGGTCTCGGCCAGCGTCGGCTGATCGACGAACACGGGCTGGAAGCGGCGCTCGAGCGCGGCATCCTTCTCGATGTACTTGCGGTACTCGTTGAGCGTCGTCGCCCCGATGCACTGGATCTCTCCACGGGCCAGGGCCGGCTTCAAGATGTTGGCCGCATCGATGGCGCCCTCGGCGGCGCCGGCGCCGACCAGCGTGTGCAGCTCGTCGATGAACAGCACGACCTCGCGGCTCGAGCGAATCTCGTCGAGGATCTTCTTCAGTCGCTCCTCGAACTCGCCGCGGTATTTCGTCCCGGCGACCAACGCGCCCATGTCGAGCGTCAGCACGCGCTTGTGCTGCAGCGACTCGGGCACATTGCCGAGGTTGATCTGCTGGGCGAGGCCTTCGGCGATCGCCGTCTTGCCCACACCAGGCTCGCCGATCAGGGCCGGGTTGTTCTTCGTTCGGCGGCTGAGGATCTGAATGACACGCTCGATCTCGGTCTCGCGACCGATCACCGGGTCCAGCTGGTTCCGGCGCGCGAGCTCCGTGAGGTCGCGGCCGAACTGGTCGAGAAGAGGCGTCTTCGATGGCTTCTTGGGAGCCGGCTCGGCCTCGGTCTCGGCGCTCGAGTCGTGCAGCAGGCGCTCGATTTCAGAGCGGACCTTGTCGAGCGTCGCGCCGAGATCTTCGAGCACATGCGCGGCGATGCCCTCGCCCTCGATGAGCAGGCCGAGCAACAGGTGCTCGGTGCCGACGTAGTTGTGGCCCATCCGCCGCGCTTCCTCGAACGAGATCTCGATGACCTTCTTCACGCGTGACGTCGGGATGATCTGCTGGATGATGATCCGCTCGTTCCGGCCCAGCACAGACTCGATCGTCTGGCGGACCTTCCCGATTTCTACCCCAAGGTTGTTGAGGACCTTGGCGGCCAGGCCTTCACCTTCACGCAGCAGGCCCAGGAGCAAGTGCTCTGTTCCGATATAGCTGTGGTGGGATCGTTCTGCTTCTTCTTGGGCGAGCGTCAGAACCTTCTTGGCTCGCTCAGTGAATCTTTCAAACGGATACAAGGACTTTTTCCTCCTGGACTACGGCTTACCTAGGTGGGGCCAGCACCTCCTCCATCGTTTCTTCGGGTGCCTCGAGGCACCCTGGCTTCTAATATAACGTCCAACTCAGCCGTCGGATTTCTTTAAGGCGGAGGCGCTATGAGACCGATTCTTGAGCGCCTTGGCTCTTACCTGCCGGCGGCCATCGCGGTGGCCATTCCGACCGTCTTTATACCCAACACCAACGACGAATTCATCTTGCCCCGGGCGTCCATCGTCATCATTGGCGCCTGCCTCGGCGCGGGATTGGCCCTGCTGACTTCCGGCGGACCGGGCCTCGGATCCCTCCGCCTGCCTCTGCTTGCGGCCGCCGCCGCCGCCCTTCTCTCCTTCGTGTTCTCAGTGTCCTGGCCGTTGAGCCTGGCCGGGGCTTACACACGATACGAGTCTTTGCCGGTCAGGTTGAGCTACCTCACTTTGCTCGCCGTGCCGGTGTGGTTGCTACGAGGGGAACGTTCACGCACGTGGGTCGTAGCGGCGTTCGTGTTTGGCACCTCGATCGCGAGCATCGAAGCGCTCATGCAGGCTGCTGGCGGCGTAACCTTCCGGCCGGACGGGAACCTTGGCAACGCCAACCTGCTTGGCGCGCTGATCGCCATGGCGCTGCCGATGGCGGTGGCGCGGGGCCTTCGCGGCGACCAGTTTCTGGTCGCCTGGTGGCTCGGCGCAGTAGTGATGGCAGGCGGCCTTTATGTCTCCACCTCTCGCAGCGGCATGCTCGGCGCCATCGCAGGTTGCCTCGCTCTCGTCGTCTTCGCATTCAAGCGAAGGGTTTGGGTTCTGCTTGCCGTGCTAGGCTCGGGCGCCATCGTCTCCGCCGCGCTGTGGGCGATCGTGTTCGGTCCGCTCGGGAAGCTCAACAACGATCCCGCTCGCAGCCGGCTCCTGCTGTGGCCAGACGCGCTCCGCATGATCGTGGCGAGGCCACTGACCGGGTGGGGCGAAGATGGAACCGGGCTCGCTTTCGGTCGCTACATCAGCGCGGACTGGGCACCCGGGGTGACATACGACCGTACACACTCCGGGCTCCTCGAGACTGCGGCCACCCAGGGAGTCATCGGCGTTGCCGCGCTCGGCTGGGTTCTCATCACGCTGTTTCGCGGCATCTGGCGATACCGATCCAGTGATTCGGTAGCGGCGCTGGGGGCAGCCTGCATCGGCTACACGGTGTGGGTTGCATTCAACTTCGATTGGGCGCCGGCGACCGGGGCGTTCTGGCTTCTCGCGGGCACAGCCTGGTCGGGCGTGCGCGCTGCCGAGACCGGGTCTGTGGCGAGCCCAGCGGCCACTACGTCGTCGACGAGTGGAGCAGTGCGCTCAGTGCTGGCCGTGCTTGCGGCGTTGGCGGCGATCTGGTTGGGCGTGATGCCCGTGCTCGCTGAGGCATGGAGCTGGCAGGGAAGGTCCGACCTGGCTGTCACGGTGGACCCGCTGCAATCCCACTATCACTGGAACCTCGGCTTCAGCCGCATCACCTCGGGAGACGTGCGGGGTGGCGTTGCCGAGTTGCAGCGCGCAGCCGACCTGGGCGAGACCGAGCCCCAGCTCTACGTGGATCTCGGCGACGCCGAGATGAAGCTCAACGACCGAGCCGCTGCACGGCGTGCGTACGAGCGAGCGCTCGTCATCGACCCGTACTTCGCCCCCGCACGCCAGCGCCTGGCCAGCCTTGGCGCCTGACCAAAAAAATCAGATTGCCCTAGCGGGCCCTCCCCTCCCCCGAGCCGACCCGAACCTGCCGCAGATCAGTCAATCAGGGGAGAAGGCGGCCGGCAACCCAGGGTGTTAAGGACCCGAACATGGCGAGCCGAGCCGTCGACCGGCTAGGACTCGTCCCTCATGTCGTCGTACTCGTCAGGGCGGCGGTCGCCCCGGCTCGCGGCCAGGCTCGCCGGAGGCGCTGACAGCTGCTTCAGGCTGAGCGAGATCCGCCGCCGAGCGGTGTCGATCCCGATCACCTTCACCTGCAGCGTCTCCCCGACCTTGAGCACATCCTCGGTTCGCTCGACGTGGTCCCACGAAAGCTCCGAGATGTGCAGCAGGCCTTCGATGCCCGCCATGATCTGCAGGAAGGCCCCGTACTTCTTGGTCTTGGTGACCTGGCCCTCCACGATCGACCCGATCGGCATCGACTGCACCAGCTTCTCCCAAGGGTCCTGCTGCAGCTGCCGCAGCGACAGCGAGATGCGGGTCTGCTCGGGGTCGAGCTTAATTACCTTCACCGTCACCTCGTCGCCGAGCTGGAGTACGTCGGTGACCTTGGACACGCGGTCCCAAGAAAGCTCCGAGATGTGGATCAGCCCGTCGGCGCCGCCGATGTCGACAAACGCCCCGTATGAGGTGATGCCCGAAACCGTGCCCTTCACAGTGGCGCCCATCTGCAGGCGGCTGAAGAGCTCCTCGCGCTTACGTGCTCGATCCTCGTCCTCCGCCGCCTTCTGGCTGACGATCAGCCGGTTGCGCTTGCGGTTGACCTCGAGGATCTTGACCGGAATCCGCTGTCCGACCAGCGACTCGAGCGTGCCCGCGTAGGCACGCGCCACCTGGCTCGAAGGCAGGAATCCGCGCAGCCCCAGCACGTTGACGATCAGGCCGCCCTTGTTCTGCTCGCGAACGTCGGCGTCGATGACCGAGCCGTCCGTCTGCTTCTCGGCAGCGACGAGCCACGTGGTCTCGGCGCGCGCCCGGCGCAGGCTGAGGACGACGTTCCCCTCTTCGTTTTCCGGCTGGAGGACGTAGACCTTGATGAGGTCGCCCGGCTCCAGGCCGATCGACTCGACCTCGCCGCGGAGGCCGAGCTCCTTGCTCGAGATCACGCCTTCCGCCTTAGCGCCGATGTCGACCAGCACCTCGTCGGGATCGACGCGCACGACGATGCCATCCACGATGTCCCCATGGTTGGGGGTCTTGAAGGCCTCCTCCTCGTAGTGGAGGTAGTCCTCCATGGTCATCGCCGCAGATGAGTCCCTTTCGGTCGCCTCCTCGTCTTCTTTCAGGACGACACCGGACTCTGTGGACGTGGACAATTCATGTACCCCCTGAGGATTATTGGTGTGGTATTGGTCGTCATTAACGGCCTACGCCAATCGAACCGCAATTGTAGCTCAGAACCTCGATTCAGCCAGGATACGTCAGCTTCAAGTCGTGGTTGTCGATGAGCCGGGTTTTGCCGATCCTGACCGCCAGCACGGCCAGGCTTCCTCCCCGAGTGAATGTGGCCGGATCCACCACCTCCGCATAGTCGAGCGAGGCCAGCGGTTCCGCCTCGATCGTATTGCGCAGGATCGCCCGGAGCCGGCCGAGATCACGCTCACCCCGCCGGTAGGCTTCCGAAGCCAGCCTGAGCGCCCTGCTGAGACATACGGCCGCCTGCCGCTCGGCCGCGTCCAGGTAGGCATTGCGCGAGCTCAATGCCAGGCCATCCGCCTCCCGCACCGTCGGGCAGGCCCGGATCTCGACCCCCAGATCGAGGTCCGCGGCCAGACGCTTGACCACCGCCAGCTGCTGGGCGTCCTTCTGGCCGAAATACGCTCGATCAGGAAGCGCGGCCGCAAAGAGCTTGGCCACCACTGTCGCCACGCCCTCAAAATGGCCGGGGCGCGCCACGCCCTCGAGGCTGTCGGCGATGCCGTGCACGTTGACCCTCGTGCCGGCACCTGGTGGGTACATGTCGGCGACCGAAGGCTTGTAGATCGCGTCGACGCCGGCCTCCCGAAGCATGGCCAGGTCGCGCTCGGGGCTGCGCGGGTAGCGGCCCAGGTCTTCCCCGGCGCCGAACTGGATCGGGTTCACGAAAATGCTGACGACCACACGCTCGTTCTCCCGGCACGCCGCCTCGACGAGGCTCATATGGCCGGCGTGCAGCGCGCCCATCGTGGGCACGAGGCCGACAGTCAAGCCGTCCGCGCGCCATGCGAGCGCGATGTCCCGCATGAACGCCGGCGTCGCGACCGCGATCGGGACGCTATCCGGCCCCGTACTTGACCTCGTCGCGCTGGGTCGCCGGAGCCGTGGACCCGTTGCTTGATCCTGAGCCGGCCGAGTACGAGTGCTCGGGCCCTGGGAACGTGCCGTCGCCGACCTCTTCGATATAGCGCTGCGCGGCGCCGGCGATCTCGGCGGCCAGGTTGGCGTAGCGCTTGACGAACTTCGGCGCCTTGCCCGTGGTGATGCCGAGCATGTCGTGGAACACCAGCACTTGCCCGTCGGTCCCTGCGCCGGCGCCGATGCCGATGGTCGGGATCCGCAGGGCTTTGCTGACACTCGTCGCCACCTCTGACGGCACCCCCTCGAGCACGATGCCGAAGGCGCCCGCCTGCTCGAGCTCCTTGGCGTCGGCCAGGATTCGCGCGGCTTGCTTGTCGCTCTTGCCCTGCACCTTGAAGCCGCCCATCTGATGTACGAACTGCGGCGTCAGCCCGAGATGGCCCATGACCGGAATGCCCATCTCCGTGAGCCTCCGCGTGATCTCGACCACTCGCCCCCCGCCCTCCAGCTTGACGGCGTGCATGCCGCCCTCCTGGATGAACCTGCCGGCGGTCGTGATCGCCTGCTCGACAGACGCGTGATACGACATGAACGGCATGTCCCCTACGAGCAACGCCTGGTGCGCGCCGCGTGCAACTGCTTTGGCGTGGTGGATCATCTCGTCGACCGTCACCGGAAGAGTCGTCGGGTAGCCGAGCATGACCATGCCCAGGCTGTCGCCGACCAGGAGGACAGGGATGCCGGCCTCGTCGAGGATCTTCGCGCTCAGGTAGTCGTATGCGGTGAGCACGGCAAAGCGCCGGCCTTCTTCCTTAAACCGCTGGACGTCCAGTACCGTGGTCATCACCGACGTCTCCTTCGGGTCGCTGCCACATCTCGGGTCAGCGCCCTGTCGACCTGCTCTGCCGCGGCGGGATCGAGCCCCGCTTTGGACGCGATCTCGAGCGCGGCCAAGCCGAGCATACGATAAACGTCCGCCCTGAAAGAACCGCCTCGGGGCGAGCGCGCATCGATCGCGGCCAGCGCCTCCAGGTGTCGGGTGACGGTCTCGACCTCGCCCCTCCGGATCGGTCCCGTCAACGCAGCAGTCGGGCCGCGCCGCGCGACTTCGGCCAGCGCTCCGCGCATCAGAGGCACGAGCCCCGCCACCGCCTCGCGCTCGGTCCACCCGATCGCCCGCAGCAACTCGACCGCCTCGCCCGCCAGGGCGACCAGGTAGTTCGACGCGAACACCGCGGCAGCGTGATACACGACCCGCTCCGCGTCGCGTACCTCGCGCGGCTTGGCGCCCACGTCGCGCGCGAGGCGCTGCAGCCTGCGTCGCAGCGGATCCGTGCCGGCGTCGATCGCGACCAGGCTGCCCCGAAATGCCTCGGGTGGACGGGGCTCCGGAAACGACTGCAACGGATGGAACGATCCCACCGCATGCGCTGCCGCGAGGGCGTCGAGCACGTCCAGGCCGAGCGCACCGCTGCAATGCACGAATGCGACGCCACGCGGCATGACGCCACCCGCGGCGATCTCGCGGGCGAAGCGCTCGATGGAGCCATCCGGAACGGTCAGGAAAACGGTGGCGCGCGATCGGGTGCGCAGCGCCCGAATGAGCGCCGGGATGCCATGACGCGCAGGTGTCAGCAACACGCGGCGGCCGGCACGCCGGAACGCTCGAGCGAGGCTCCGGCCCAGGTTGCCCCGGCCCGCGACGACGACGTCCAGGGGCGGCTTCTAGGAGGCTGAAGCGCCCGACGAGGCGGCAGCGGCCGGCCGGTACTCGCCGGCGAGGATCTCGTCCAGCTCCACCGAGGAAAGGGTTTCCACGACCTTCAGCCGCTCGACCACCGCGTCCATCTTGGTCCGCTGCGCGGTGAGGATCGTCTTGGCGGTCTGGTAGCCGTGGTTGACGATGCTGCGGATCTCCTCGTCGATCACCGCCGCCACCTCTTCCGAGTAGTTGCGCTGCTCGCCCAGGTCGCGGCCGAGGAACACGAGCTCCTCTTTGTGGCCCATCGTCACGGTGCCGAGCTTGTCGCTCATGCCCCACTGCGTGACCATGCGCCGCGCGATATTTGTCACCTTCTGGATGTCGTTCTCCGCGCCGGAGGTGACGTCGCCGAAGACGATCTCTTCGGCCACCCGTCCACCCATCGCGGCGGCGACGTTGTCTAGCAGCTCGGCCTTGCTGGTCAGGTAGCGGTCCTCGGTCGGCAGGTACCAGGTGACGCCCAGCGCCTGGCCCCGGGAGATGATCGAAACCTTGTGCACCGGATCGCATTTCGGCAGCGCTTTCGCGACCAGCGCGTGACCGACCTCGTGGTACGCGACGATCTCCTTTTCGTGTTCCGAGAGGCGCCGGCTCTTCTTTTCGGGGCCGGCGACGACGCGCTCGATGCCTTCCTCGAGCTCGCTCATGCCGATGACCTTCTTGTTGGCTCGCGCGGCGAGGATGGCGGCCTCGTTGATGAGGTTGGCCAGGTCGGCCCCGCTGAAGCCGGGTGTCTGGCGCGCAAGAACTTCGAGGTCGACCGTCGAGTCGAGGGGCTTGTTGCGCGCGTGCACGTCGAGGATCGCGCGGCGGCCCTTGATGTCGGGTCGGTCGAGAGTGACGTGGCGGTCGAAACGTCCTGGCCGCAGCAGCGCCGGGTCGAGGACGTCTGGGCGGTTGGTGGCCGCGATGATGATCACGTGGGTGTTGGTGTCGAATCCGTCCATCTCCACCAGCAGCTGGTTGAGGGTCTGCTCGCGCTCGTCGTGCCCGCCGCCGAGGCCGGCGCCACGCTGGCGGCCGACGGCGTCGATCTCGTCCACGAACACGATGCAGGGTGAGTTCTTCTTGGCCTGGTCGAACAGGTCGCGCACGCGGCTGGCGCCCACGCCGACGAACATCTCGACGAACTCGGAGCCCGAGATAGAGAAGAAGGGCACGCCCGCCTCGCCGGCGACGGCCTTGCTGAGCAGGGTCTTGCCGGTTCCGGGAGGGCCAACTAGCAGCACGCCCTTGGGGATGCGCGCACCCAGGGCGACGAACTTCTCGGGATATTTCAAGAACTCGACGATCTCCGCGAGCTCCTTGCCGCTCTGCGTCTGGCGCAGCACCCACCACATGAAGGCCGCGATCAGGACGACCAGGATGATGTTGGGGACCAGGACCTGGAGCAGGTAGTTGGCGCTGTTGGCAGCTTCGAACTTGACGTCGACCGGGACCCCTTCAGTCGTCTTGTCGGCCTGGAGCGTGTCAGCGAATGCGCAGCCCGAACCACCTGAGCAGTCGGGCAGGGTCACGTTGTGCTTCCGCCCGTCGAGACCGGTGGCGACGCCGTCCGTGCCCTTGATGTCGACCGACTTGACCTGGCCCGAGGCCGCTTGGTTCATCAGCTGCGAGAAGGTCCAGTCGTTCTGGCCCTGGTTGCCCTGGAACGACTGCCAGGTGAACCAGAGCACGAGGCCGAGGACGACGACCAGTGCGAAATAAAACAGGCTGGAGCGAGGGAAGCGGCTCAAATGGGATCTCCTGGAAGGCGGTTAAGCGATTCTACTTTAGCTGGGATACCTCGCACTGTTACGTGCAATGAGGGTTCGCCGGCGCGGGCCGCCATCTCCGCCGAGACGGCGATGCCCGGCACGATCGCCAAGGCGTCGCCAGCGAATACGAGCGGCCATGCATCCCTGTCTTCGCGCGGTACGCGCGCGTCTACAAAGATGTCCTGCAGCTTCCGGGTGCCGCGGCCGCCCAGCGGACGCATCCTCAGCCCCGGAGTCCGATAACCCAGGCGCAGGTCCAGGCCGGGCTTGAGGTGGGCGGCACCGGCCCCGTCGCATCCCGAGCAGTCGGAAACGCTCAGCTCAGGCGCCGGCCGGCGCACTGTCTCGCGGGCGACGATCTGCATGGCCTCCCCCACGATACGTAAACGCAGACCCCGGGGTAGGTCCACACCGCGGCCGCCTCGACCCGCTTCGGCGAGGCCCAGCATCGCCTTCACGTGCGCACGGGACAGGGCGGGCTGATCGCCTCCGGCCCTTGCGTACAGCTGGCGCATGAGCTCGGCGCCGACGGGCTCTGGCGCAGCGGCCACGACTGAACGGGTCGCGGCCCCGTTGTTCAGCGAGGTCGCCGCGATCCCTTCCAGCGACTGTTGCAGGGCCGTGGCACGAGCCGCGGCGCGATAGAACCGCTTCACGATGCCAGGCCGATCGCGCTCCAGCGCGGGAAGGATGTCGCGCCGCACCCGAACGCGGGCATACGCATCCTTGGAATTGGCGGGGTCTTGCAGCGGCTCGATGCCGCGAACTTGGAGGTAGTCGACGATCTCGCTTCTCCACACTGACAGCAGCGGCCGCACGAACACACCGCGCCGCGCGGGCATGCCGCGCATGCCGGCGAGCCCGCACCCGCGCAATAGATGAAGGACGACGCCTTCGACCACGTCATCGGCTGTGTGCGCGATCGCAACCACGTGCGCACCAGATTGCTTTTGGGCGCGTTCGAGGCACTCATAGCGGAGGGCGCGAGCACCCGCCTGTACCGAGCCGCGCGGCAGTGCGCGTTCGCGGCGCTCGACGATAAGCTCCAGGCCCAGTCGCCGGCTCAGCCCTCGTACGTGCTCCGCGACGCGCGCGGATTCCTCCTGCAGCGCGTGGTCGTAATGCGCTGCGACGACGTGGTGACCAGCCTCGACCAGCGCAACGAGCAGCGCGGTGCTGTCGGGACCACCGGAAACGGCCGCGAGCACGCGGTCGCCTGGAGTGATGAAGCCGGATGCGCGTAGTCCCTCGGCAACAGGGTCTACCACGACCTGCTGTGCAGGATTGGCTCCCTCCATTGCCGGCGATCCGACCATTTGGGCACGAACGGCGGAATCCACGAGGATCGTGCGACTTGAGGAAGTTGACATGGTGGTGCCGGCTGGACTCGAACCAGCGACAACGCGATTATGAGTCGCGCGCTCTACCACCTGAGCTACGGCACCACGGCGCCGGAGGTAAGACTAACGAGCCGTCTGTGCCTTTGCCTTGAGCTTGCGCTTCTTCGCTCGGTGCTTGGCGATCGCGACCCGCTTCCTCTTGTTCACGAAATCTCCCTCATATAAGGACGAAGCCGGGCCTATCCCCGGCTTCGTGGTTGCTGCTGATGGTTGCGGAGCTTGGATTCGAACCAAGGACCTTCGGGTTATGAGCCCGACGAGCTGCCGCTGCTCCACTCCGCGATCCGAATTATACCCTTGCTTTCCAGGTCATTCCTTGAGCCCTCGGATCAGTGGGTCGGGGTCGGGGAGGCTTTCGCCGGCGGAGTTGGCGAAGGGCTGGCCGGCGTGGTGACGAGGAACGTGCGCTCATTCGGCTTTGCATATCCGTTGAGTCGCGCCTCCTCCTCGTCGGCGGAGCCGTTGGTGATCGCCTGGACGTCGCGCTTGTAACCCTGGTTTTGCGCTGCGAGCATGGAGTTCTGGTGCCGAAGGTCGGCCGCCTGCGAGCCGAGCTTGTGGCTGAGGTAAGCCTCCTGCACGAAGGCATAGCCGACCCAGACGGCGACCACCGCAAACACGCCAAGCATCACAAGGTGACGCATCGAAAGACCGCCGGTGCGGACGGTGCCGGCTGCAACCAGAACTTTGCTGTTTCTCATGCTGGATCGTATGGTGCGACGACGCGGAGGGGAGCCGACTATATCAACTCGACCCCTACTTCGTCTCCTCCCAGCGCTTCACCAGCTCGCCCGAGTCGAGGTCGCGGAAGTCCACGCCGTCGCGACGGAGTGACGCTTCGGTCGCGGCGAACCGATCGCGGAAGCGCTGTCCTGCGACGCGCAACGCGTCTTCCGGGTTGATCTTCAAACGTCGCGCCAGGGAGACGACCGCAAACAGCAGGTCGCCCATCTCGTCGAATGCCCGCTTGGCATCGGTTGCCTCCGCCAGCTCACGAGCCTCCTCGGCGACGTTTTCAGCCGTCTGGGTCGAGGATTCGAAATCAAAGCCCACGCGCGCCGCCCGCTTTTGCAATCCCAGCGCCCATGCCAGCGCCGGCAGCGTCGCCGGGACGCGATCGACGACCGACTCCTGGTCGCGCCCGCTGCTGCGGGCGTCATCGCGCTTGGCGTGCTCCCAGTTGCGCAGCACTTCCTCGGCGTCGGCGACGGAGACGTCGCCGAAGACGTGCGGGTGGCGGGCCACCATCTTCGCGGCGACCGCCTCCGACACCTGCGCGGCGTCGAACCGCTTCTCCTCGGCGGCGATCTCAGCGTGCATCGCCACCTGCAGAAGCAGGTCGCCGAGCTCCTCTTCGATCTTGGCGTCGTCGCCCGAGTCGATCGCTTCGAGGAGCTCGTATGTCTCCTCCAGCAGGTAAGGACGCAAGGACTCGTGCGTCTGCTCGCGATCCCACGGGCATCCGCCTGGCGCGCGCAGCCTCGCCACGACCTCGAAGATGGCCTGGACGCCCGGCGAGAAAGGTCGCTCCGAGGATTCCGGCATCGATTCAGATTCTGTCACGGGGCATTCACGGCCACGCTGCGACCGGCCTCGTACAGCGAGCTCATCTCACCTAGAAGGTAGAGCAGGTCGTTCTTCCAGTCTTCGCCCTGCCGGCGCATCTTGATTCGGTTGGGCAGGATGGAGATTCGCCCGGCCATCCGGTTCTTCAGCTCCTCGACGTCGAGGAATCGTTCGGGATCGACGCGGATGACGATGTCGTGTCCCTCGGCGACCACGCCGCGCAAGCCCAAACGCTGCCCGCGGAGCTTGACCCGCAGCGAGTAGACGAGATTGTCGAGCTGGGCCGGTCCCGGCCCGTACCGATCCTGCAGCGAGCGCACCACCGCGTCGAGCTCCTCCTCGTCTTCCGTGCCGGCGAGCTGCCGGTACGCGCCGAGCCGGAGCTTCTCGTCGCGAACATACGAGCGCGGGATGAAGTGGTCGAGAGGCAGGTCGAGGTTCATCTCGATGCTCGCGAGCACGTCGCCGATCACCGTTTCCTCCGACCCCGAGCGAAGCTTGCCCACCGCGCCTTGCAGCATCTGCAGGTACATCTCGAACCCGACCGCGGCGATCGCGCCATGCTGCTCGGTGCCAAGGAGGTTGCCCGCGCCGCGGATCTCGAGGTCGCGGAGCGCGATCTTGAATCCCTGGCCGAGCTCGTGCAGCCCGGAGATGACGTCGAGCCGCTTGTCGGCGTTTTCGGTCAGCGACCGGCGGGGGTCATAGAGGAAGTACGCGTATGCGCGCCGGCCGGAGCGGCCGACGCGGCCTCGCAGCTGGTAGAGCTGCGCCAGCCCGAAACGATCCGCGCGCTCGACGATGATCGTGTTGACGTTCGGGATGTCCAGGCCCGACTCGATGATCGTCGAGCACACGAGAACGTCGTACTTGGCCGATTCGAAATCGACCATGACGTGCGCCAGCTGGTCCTCCGGCATCTGGCCATGGCCGACGATTACGCGCGCGTTCGGCACGAGCCTGCGTACGCGATCGGCGGCCTTCTCGATCGTGCGCACCCGGTTGTGCACGTAATAGACCTGACCGCCCCGCTGCACCTCGCGGCTGATGGCCTCTTTCACCAGCTCGTCTTCGTCGGCGGTCACGTAGGTCTTGATCGGCTGGCGCTCTTCCGGCGGGGTCTGGATCACGCTCATGTCGCGGATTCCGCCGATCGCCATGTGCAGCGTGCGCGGGATCGGCGTCGCCGACAGCGACAGCACATCGAGCTGCGTGCGCAGCTTCTTCAGCCGCTCCTTCTGCATCACGCCGAAGCGGTGCTCCTCGTCGATGATCAGCAGCCCGAGCCGCTTGAAGCGCACGTCACGTTGAAGCAGCCGGTGCGTGCCGACGACGATGTCGACCGTACCCCCCTTCACCCCTTCGAGCGTGCGCGCCTGAGCTTCCTCGTCGACGAAACGAGAAAGCATCTCGACCGTGACCGGAAAGTTCTTGAGCCTTTCCGTGAACACGTGGAAGTGCTGCTGCGCCAGCACGGTGGTCGGCGCTAGCAGCGCGACCTGCTTGCCGCTCATCGCCGCCTTGAAAGCAGCCCGCAGCGCGAGCTCCGTCTTGCCGAAACCGACATCGCCGCACAGGAGTCGGTCCATCGGTTTGTCGGACTCCATGTCGGCCTTGATCTCGGCCAGCGCGGCGAGCTGGTCCGCGGTCTCCTCATAAGGAAAGGACGACTCGAGCTCCTGCTGCCAGGCGTTGTCGGGTGCAAAGGCAATACCGGGCCGGGCCTCGCGCAGCGAGTAGATCTTGAGGAGCTCCTCGGCCACGTCCTGCACCACCTTGTGTGCGCGGCTGCGTGCCCGCGACCAATCGCCGGTGCCGAGTCTGTGCAGCGTGGGCTCGGTCTCGCCGCCAAGGTATTTCTGGACGCGGTCGAGGTTCTCGACCGGCACGAAGAGCTTGTCGGCCTCGGCATACTCCAGCTCCAGGTATTCGCGATGCGCGCCTTCCGATTCGAGGATGCGCATGCCCCCGAAGCGGGCGATGCCGTGGTCGACATGGACGACCAGCTCGCCCGGCGCGAAATCGAGGGTGAACTCGCGCGTCAGCTGCGCGGCACGGCCGCGCGACGATCTAGCCGGCCGAGTCGGCCGGCGCAGGCGCCCGAACAGCTCTGCGTCAGTGATGAGGTGGAAGCCGATGGCCGGTTGGATGCAGCCGGCGGCGATGTCGATGTCCGCCTCGTGGAGACCCGGTTCCAGCTCCAGGTCGAGGTCGAGCTCCATCTCGGCGAGGCGATCGTGGACGCCGCCCTCGTCGAGCAGAGTCTTCAGCCGCTCCGACTGCTCGGTGGCGAAGGTGACCGTCGCTGACGCGGCCAGGGCCTCCAGCTCGGCGGCGGCGCGGGGCCGCCCCACCAGCGGCTCGGCATCACGCCAGCCGAGGTCGATCGCGCCCTCTGCCCCCTCACCCGCAGTGAGCTCCAGGCGCGGGTGCTCGCGGATCGCCTGCATCCGCTCGGCGGCGACGATCGGGAGGGCGAAGCCACGCGGCAGCTCGGCTCCCTCGGCTTCGGCGGCGGCCAGCATCGCGGTCTCCTCGACGAGGACGCGCGCGTCGGCCTCCTGCCGGGCCTTCTCGAAATCGAGCACGGCCATGTTTTCGGGCAGATGGTCGAGCAAGGACGGCAGCGAAGGATCGAGATAGGCGGCGTAGAACTCGACGCCTGGAAACGCGCCGCCCGCCTCCAGCTTCTCGATCTCCTCATCCCAGTCGGCCCGGACGTCCGTCCGCAGCGAGTCCAGCGACACCGTCTCGCGCAGGCGATTCGCGGCCCCCGCGCCTCGGTGCCCTCCCAGCAGCAGCTCGCGTCCGGGATGGATCGCGATACGCGCCACCGACATCACCGAGCGCTGGTTGACGGGATCGAAGAGGCGAAGTGTCTCGATCTCATCACCGGCCCACTCGGCGCGCACGGGCGAGTCGGAGGCGGCCGGAAACACATCGAGGATGCCGCCTCGGATCGAAAACTGGCCGTGCTCCTCCACGAGGGTCTCACGCGAATACCCCATCTCCACCAGGCGAGTGGCCACAGCCACGGGGTCAGGACCGGCGCCGGGCGCCAGCACCATGGTGCCGTGGGCCAGATCAGCGGGCGAGATGGTTGCCCGCGTCAAGGCGCGGCGCGACGACACCAAGACGCTTGGCGCCGATCGATCGGCGAGCGCATTCAGAGCTTCCATTCGCTTGTTGACCGCCTCGTCGAAAGCGGGTGGCCGGTCGAGGAACGAAACCGCCACCTCGGCGAAGACGTAGGCATTAGGACGCCCCGCGAGCCACGGCCTCAAGTCGTCGCAGAAGCGATCCGGGGCGGGGACGAGGATCAACACCGAGCGGCCGGCGTCGGCCAGGGCGCGCGAGGCGGCGCCGGCCACGATCGGCCATGCCGGCCTGGGCAGCCGGGCGACGGCCAGCTCACCGGCGCCTCGAGCCGGCCAGTTGCGAACGGCCGGCGCCTCCTCGAGGATGCGCTCCCACAACCTGCTCACGGCAACTCCTCGCAGCCGAGCGACCCGGCCCGGTTGAAACGGTCCATAGCTCTTTCTATGCCCGCGTCGAGGGCCAGCTCAAGCGCGTCGGCCACGCCATCGACGATGGCGGGGACTCGTCCCGCCTCGGCCTTCGTGAACCGACCCAACACGTAGCTGCGGCCGGCCGGCGAACCCTTCCGCGCGGGCTTGCCGATACCGACTCGAAAACGGACGAAGTCGGGTGTGCCGAGAGAGCTGATGATCGAAAGCACTCCGTTGTGGCCCGCGCCGGAGCCGCCGCGCTTGATACGCAGCCGGCACAGAGGCAGATCCAGCTCGTCGTGCACGACCCAGAGCTGCTCGGGCGTGAGCTTGGTGTCGCGAAGGGCTCTGGCGACCGCCTCGCCGGAGAGGTTCATGTAGGTCTGCGGCAAGACGAACCACACCCCGCGCTCATCCGAGCGGCCCGCCAGCGATTGCCATCGTTTGCGATCGATCTTCACGTCGAGCCTGCGGGCGAGCTCGCGTACGCACGCAAACCCTAGGTTGTGGCGCGTGTCGGCGTAGTCCTCTTCCGGATTGCCGAGCCCGACGATCAACCGCTCTCCCTGACTCATCTCTCACTTTTCACGTAGACGCGGAAAGGCCCGCGGCGAGCGCCGCAGACCGGGTCGTTGAGTTTAGAGGCGACCGGGCGCCAAGGTGAGCTTCGAGCGCTTCAGCGCCGCCCTGGTGAGGCGATTCATCTCCTTGCGCTCGGCCGCGGTGGCATGGTCCCAGCCGAGGAGGTGCAGGAAACCGTGCACGACAAGCAGCCCGAACTCGGTGTCGGTGTCGTGCCCAAACGCTTTTGCCTGGCGCGCCGCCGCCGGCCACGAGATGGCGATGTCGCCAATGTGTCCGCCCTCGCCGGCAAACGAGAGCACGTCGGTGGGGTGGTCGTCGCCGGCGTAGTCGCGGTTGAGCTTCGCCATCTCCTCGTCGCTCGTGATCCGAACGGCGACCGCACAGCTGTCATCGGGCAGCCGAGCCGCTACCTCGGTCACTTGCGCAGCCCGCGTCAGCACGGACCGGATGAGCGCCGGAGCCACGTCGGCGCGCACAGCCTTGACGACTTCCGCTTCGATTACAGTCACCTTGATGAAGATTCTCGTCACTGGCGGCGCGGGGTTCATCGGCTCACATGTGGCCGACGCCTACATCGCCGCCGGACATGAGGTCGCGATCCTCGACGACTTCAGCACCGGCAGTGAAGCCAACGTCAACAGTGAGGCGAAGGTGCTCCGGTTGGATGTGCGCAATAAAGAAGGTGTGGCCGCGGCGGTGGCCGCGTTCCGGCCCGAGGTGGTCAACCATCATGCGGCGCAGTCGGAGGTGCCCAAATCGGTCGCCGATCCGGGCTTCGACGCCATGGTGAATGTCGTCGGTGGGCTCAACGTGCTGAAGGCGAGCGTCGAGGCCGGCGCGAGAAAGGTCATCTTCAGCTCCACCGGCGGTGCGCTGTACGGCGAGCCGGACGTGATCCCGGCGGACGAGGACCACCCGGTGCGGCCGCTGTCGCCGTACGGCACGAGCAAGGTGTGTTTCGAGGCATACCTGGGCACCTTCCACCGCACGTATGGGCTCGAGTACACGGTGCTGCGCTATGCGAACATCTACGGGCCGCGCCAGGACTTTCACGCGGAAGAGGGCCGGGTGATCGCGATCTTCGCGAGCCGAATGATCGCCGGGCAGCCGCTGACGATCGACGGCGATGGTGAGCAGGCGCGCGACATGCTGCATGTCGCCGACGTGGCGGTCGCCAACATCCACGCCTTGTACCGCGGCGGAGGTGGCACGTATCACATCAGCACGGGAATCCCGGTGACGATCAACGAGCTCTTTAGAAAGCTCGCGATCCTCACCGACTACAGGCTCGAGCCCAACTTCGGCCCACGTCGCAGAGGCGACGTGTTCCGGATCGCCCTCGACAACGCGCGGGCGCACAACGATCTCGATTGGGACCCGAAGATCGAGCTCGAGGAAGGCCTGACCCAGACCGTGGAGTACTTCCGCAAGCAGGTACTGAGCGCCCGCTAGTTGACGGACGCGCTCGTCTTCTTTCATGTTGTCGGCGCCCGCGCGCTGCTCGCCTTCTCGGTTCTCTTGGGTATCTGGGGGGCATACGGCTACTTCCGTCATGCCCAGGTGAGCGGTGGTTTCCGCTCCAGCTACCTGATCATGGCCGGCCTGACCGCCGTCCAGGGACTGTTCGGACTCGCCCTCTTCGTCACCGGCCACCCGCCCAGCAGGGGCGTGCTGCACATCGTGTACGGAATCTTCGCTGTGCTGTTTCTACCCAGCGTATATGGATGGGCACAGACCGGCTCGAAGCGGCGCGAGGCCGTGATCCTCGCCGGCGCTGCATGGATCGTCGCGATCGCGTACTTGCGCGGAATCTCGACCGGCTAGCCGAGCCTCGTTTGACCGTCCGGGAGGCGGTCTGTTAGCGTTTTGCCGACTTCCGCGCCCGTGGCGCGGAAACAGGACGTCCGGGGGTAGGCGTTGCAAATCAACCGCTACTTGATCCATGTCGCGGTTCTGCTGCTGGCTGCGGTCATGTCCGGCGTCAGCTTCTCGACCAACCTGAAGCAGAACGGGCCGATCGTTGCTCGCGCGGCTTCGGCCGGCGACGTGTCGATGGGCAGGGACACGGCGATCATCAAGCCAATACCCATCCCGATCTCCGCTGTGCCGAACCGCGCACCGATCTTGTACACCGTCAAGGCCGGCGACACGCTGGCCGGCATCGCCAATACCCTTCGCGTGTCTCTCAGGCAGATCACATGGTCCAACCCAGGCCTCCGCCTCCCGCTCACGGCAGGCAAGGTTCTCCGTCTGCCGCCGGTCCCTGGCTTCGTGGTCGCGGTCAAGAAGGGCGATTCGCTTTCGAGCGTGGCCGCGGCCTACGGCATCGACCCGGTCACCATCGTCGACTTCAATCTCGTCCGGGGCCCGCTTGTGCCTGGATCGCTGCTCGTGATCCCGGTCGACCCTGCGGTTGGTCCGAATCTCAGGTCTGGCGTGCTTGCAGACCCGATCAAGCCCGGCCAGCTGGTGTGCCCGATCGCGGGAGCCAAGATCATTCAGAAATTCGGCCCGACTTCGTTTCAGCTCGAGCCGGCGTACGACGGCTATCTCCACTTCCACAGCGGCGTCGACATCCTCGCGGCGTACGCCACCCCAATCGCAGCCGCCGCCGGCGGAGTCGTCACCGCGGTGGGCCCCGCGGACTACTTCGGCATTCGCGTCGAGGTGACCGACAGCTACGGCCAAGTCGAGATATACGCACACATGTCGGTGGTCGCCGTGGCCCTCGGCCAGCTCGTGCAGCAGGGCGACAAGGTCGGCCTGGTGGGCAGCACCGGGCTTTCGATTGGATCGCACCTCCATCTCCAGCTCGAGGTTGCTGGTGGGCCCACCGACCCGATGCCCCTCTTCGGCTGCACGGTCTAGGCGGCCCAGCGCATTCCAGGGGCGCGAACGCGCCTCGCGATCACGCGATCAGGCGGGATGAACCGGACCTCTTCCCCAACTCTCAACACCTGCCAACCACCCTCATGTACGAGCCGATGATGGTAGTAGCAGAGAGGAAGTAAGTTGCCAAGGTCGGTCGATCCACCCCGCGACCAGAACTCGAGGTGATGGGGAGTCGTCCAGTTGATCGGCCGGTCACAGCCCGGCCATGCGCAGCCCCGATGCCGGGACTTGAGCGCCCGGTGCAGGGCCGGCGAGATGGCCCGCGTCGCCCGGCCGACATCGACCACCACCGAGTCCGCTTTCAACACCCTGGACAAGGTGCCGTCGCAGGCCAGCCGCTGCACGGTCTTGCTCGAGATCGGCATCCCGCCCACCAGCTCCGAG
>VBHB01000161.1 GCA_005880315.1 Chloroflexota bacterium
GGAGAGGGCTGCAGCAACCACCGGCATCGACTCCAGCTGCTTGCCGACACAGACCCGATCGAAGGCAGACGGCACCGACATCCCGCAGGTCTGGCTGATCCAGGAAGCGGCCGTGATGTGGCCGCCGGCGAGGTGCTCGCCCGCCTTCTGAGATTCACGCGACTCGATAGAGAACTCGCCCTCGAGCACATCGATCACCTGACGCAAACCCCTGGTGTCGACGCGCTCCTCGCGAGCCTGAAACTCGCGCACC
>VBHB01000162.1 GCA_005880315.1 Chloroflexota bacterium
CCCGGGGTGTCCTTACCCATGCCGGTGGCGTTGATCACCAGCGATCCCGCGGGCAGTTTGCCCATCAGCGCGTCATTCATCAACGGATCGACGTTCCTGATGTAGACGACCTCCGCCCCTGGGTTGACCCTGGCGTGAATCGCGCGCATCGCATCGAGCCGGCCCTGGCTTCGATTCACAACGATGATGCGGGCCGCCCGCCCGAGCAGGTGAACCGTGATCGCGATCGCCGAGCCCCCGGCGCCCAGGCACAGCACCTCGGCCCCGGTCTTCTCGAAGTGATCGCGAGATAGAAATTCATCCAGCGACTTGCCGGCGGAAACCAGGTCCGTGGCCCGCGCGCTGAGTATTCCGTCGCACTTGGACAGGCACGAGGTCTCGCCGAACAAGAGCGCGCTCTCGTCGATCCTGTCGAACATGTCCCGGCACGCTTCGAAGAGGTCGATCTTGTGAGTGGTGATGAGCGCGCCGCGTTCGTGCTCATCGCTCTTGATGCGCTCGACCAGGTCTCGGTACTGCTCCCGCTTCGCGTGTATGGGCAGGTCGTGGCCGACCAGCTCAACGTCGTGCAGCCCCAGCTCTTTCGCCCATGCCGGAAACAGCCGCGTGGCAGCCGACTGTCCCGTCGTCACGCCTACGAAGCTGAGCCTGTCCAGGTCAGGTGGCGAGGGTGCGCGCCGCACGGCGCGCGTATTCACGATATGCGGCCTCGAAGAGCTCGTCCGACCTCCGGCGCCCAACCTCCGCGGCGCTCGTGATGACCGGCGTCATCTTGCCTGCCGCCACGAGCAGCTCGGCGGTGCGGACCTTGATCGCGTCGGCCACGGCCACGGCCGCGATGGTGGAGCCTGGGCCGACGGGTGTCTCGGCCAGGCCTTCGAGGCGCCATAGCGCATCGGCTGCCGGCGTGCACAGGTCGATGACGATGTCGGCCTCATCGAGCAAACGAGCGCCCACCTCCGGCTCCACCTCGCCCGCCTCCGACTGGGCCACCGAGGTGACGGCGATCACCCGCAGTCCCCGGCGCCTGGCCCCGCGCGCCATCTCCACGACCACGGCGCCCAACCCGCCGGCGGAGAAGACGATGAGGGCATCCTTGGGAGCGAACTGGAAGTTGGCGAGGATCACCTCGGCCAGGCCAGGCATGCGCTCGATGAACATCGCCTGGCGCTGGCCGTTCGCTCCCACGACCTGCGTGTGGAAGGTCATGGAAAGCTCGACGATCGGATGAAAGCCGGGATACGAACCGTAGCGCGGGAACATCTCCTCCACCGGGATCCGGGAGTGGCCGGTGCCGAAAAGATGCACCAGCCCACCCGCCGCGATTGCCTCGGCGCACACCTGGCTGGCCCGCTCAATAGCGTCGGACTGCGTGCGCTCGATCTTCTCGAGAATCTCGATGCTCGCCTTGATCCAGCCGGAGCCCGCGTGCATCGAGGTCAGCCTGCGACCGCGAAGTCGACCTCGACCGGCTCCCAGCGTCCGCTCTTCATCGACCGGTAAGCCGCATCCAGGACGCGGTTGACGACGTATCCGTCGGTGAAGTCCTCGCGTGGCTGCTTGCCGTCGACGTAGCACTCCACGAAGTGACGCATCTCTTCCTGATATCCATAGACCCGTGCCTCGTCGGGAATCGGAAACACCCATCCCGTTTCGGCGTCAGCCTTTTCCATCAGATAGCCGGCAGGCTGTTGAAGGAAAGCGCGGATTCGCGTCGACGAGGTGTCGGTGACGATCCTTCCCATCGTGCCGTAGATCTCGTTGCGAAGCTCCATTCCGCCCTTGGCCGTCCAGGACGCCTCGGTCAACGAGGTCCGGCCGTCCTCCAGGCGAAGGAGAAGGACCGCATTGTCCTCACCTTTCGTCTTGTCGTTATGGACCAGCGTGGCGCCCCACGCGAACACGTCTTTGATGTGGTTTTCCTTGCCGAAGAAGTAGCGCGCGGCCTCGACCGTGTGGCAGCCCATGTCGAGCAGCGCACCGCCGCCGGCGGTTTCGGCGTCCCAGAAATGGGGGGCATGCGGACCCGAGTGCGCCTCACGGGCGCGCACCGTCAGCACGTTGCCGATGGCACCGTTCTCGATCATCGCTCGCGCGCGCATCACGTCCGGCGAGAACACCTCGGTCTCCGCGTAACCGTGCATGACCCCGGCCTTGCGGACTAGATCCACCATCTCCGCGGCTTCGGTGCCGTTGCGCGCAAGGGGCTTCGTGCAGACGATTGCTTTGCGAGCATCGGTCGCAGCGCGAACCGCAGGCAGGTGCAGGTGATTGGGCAGCCCGATGACGACGAGCTCGACTTCCTTGTCGGCGCACAGATCTTCCATGCGGATGTACTGATGAGGCACGCCATGGCGGCGGCCGAAGTCTTCGGCCCGCTCTTTCGAGCGCGAGTAGTTGGCGACGACTCGGGCGCCTGGGACGTCGCGCAGCCCGTCCATGTAGAAGTCGGACACGAAGCCCGACCCGAGCATTCCGATCCCCACCACGTCGCGAAAAGATTAGCCTACGGACGAAGTCACTTCGGCCGCGCACAGCGCAGCGCCGATCGCCCCGGCCCAGATGCCGAGCTCCGCGCCGACGATGTCGATGGCGGCGACGTCGGTGATGAACACTCTCCGGCGCAGCTCTTCTCGCATCGGCTCGAACAGGAGGTCACCAGCCGCCGCCACACCCCCACCGACCACGACGCGGTCGACGCCGAGCAGGACGGCTACGTTGCACACGCCAATGCCGAGATAGCGCCCGGCCGCGGTCAGCCCTTCTCGTGCGCGACCGTCGCCGGCCCGGGCAGCCTCCACCGACTCCGCCACCGTGGCGAGCCCACACGCCGCGACGATCGCGTCGGCCTTCGCCAGCGTCTCGAGGCAGCCCCTGTTGCCGCAGCCGCACAGTGCGCCGTCCGCGACGATGGTTTGATGGCCGAACTCGCCACCCGTGCCGTCGCGGCCCATATAAAGGGACCCGCCCAGGATCAGCCCTCCGCCGACCCCGGTGCCAAGCGTGATACCCAGCATCGAGTCCACGCCACGACCGGCTCCAAGTCGGTGCTCGGCAAGGGTAAATGCCCTTGCGTCGTTGATCAGCCGCGCAGGCGCGACCACGGCCGCGCTCACCTGTGCCGCAACCTCAACGCCCGCCCAGGTGCCCGGCACGTTGGGTATGAACCGGGTCGCACCTGTGACTGGGTCGTAGAGGCCGGGCACGCCCACGCCGACCGACTCGATCCGACCGACTCGGTGGACGGAATCACCGGCCAGCGCGACGAGCTGTTCGACGACGCTCTGCTCGCCCCGGCTCGTATCCGTCGGCACCTGGCCCGTGTCAGCGACGCGAGGCAGAGGTCCATCGCTTTCGAGCACGACCCACTTGATGTTGGTCCCGCCGAGGTCAAGGCCGAGATGCGCGCTGGTCAAGCCACCCTCGAACCGGGCCCCGCGGACACGGCGCTTATAGTGCCACCCATGTCTGAGTCAACGGTCGTCACTGTCCTCGGACCTATCGCCCCGGATCAACTTGGCGTCACCGACGCGCATGACCATCTGTTCCTCAGCAGTCCAGCCCTTCCGGGCCAGGAGCTCGATGACGCCGGCCGCGCGATCGAAGAGGTCAGCGCCGCCAAGCGCGGCGGGCTACATGCGATCGTCGAGGTCACGCCCATCGGCCTTGGGCGCCGTCCGGCGGAGATGCGCGCGGTGACCGAGGCCACCGGCGTTCATATCGTGGCGGCGACGGGCTACCATCGCGACGCCCACTATCCACCTGGGCACTGGGTCCGCGAAGCCTCCGTCGAGCTCCTGGCGCAGCGCATCCTCGCCGACCTCACGGAAGGGATGCACCCGGACGACTGGCTGTCCGCCGAAGCTCTCGACCCGGCCCGTGCCGGCGTGATCAAAGCGGGGGCCTCTTACCAGCACATCTCTCTCCTCGAGGAGCGCCGGCTGATGGCGGCGGCCATGGGCCATCGAGAAACCGGGGCCGCGATCCTCGTGCACGCGGAGATCGGCACCTGCGGACACGCGATCGTGGACTTGCTCGGCCGGGAGGGGGTCCACCCCGAGCGCGTCGTCCTCGCGCACCTCGACCGGAATCCGGACCTCGAGCTGCATATCGAGCTCGCCGAGCGCGGTGTCACCCTCGAGTACGACACCCCAGGGCGGATCAAGTACCGCCCCGACAGCGTGCTGCTCGACCTCATCGCCGGTATGGTCGAAGCAGGTCATGGCACTCGAGTGCTGCTCGGCCTCGACCTCGGGCAACGAGATTATTTCCGCGCTTACGGCGGAGGTCCGGGGCTGACCTATCTGATGGGAAACTTCGTGCCCCGTTTGCGAAAGCGAGTTGGGTCGCCGGCCTGCGAGAAGATCCTCGTCGAAAACGCCGCCGGCGTTTTCGCCTGGTCGTGGAAGTGAACCAGCGATTCGATGTCATCGTCGTGGGCGCGGGCTCGGCCGGCAGCACGGCGGCTATCAGCGCTGCCCGCCGCGGGGCGCGAACGCTGCTCGTCGATCGCCTCCCGTTCCTAGGCGGCACTTCGACAGCGGTCCTCGACACCTTCTATGCCTTCTACACGCCAGGAGAAAAGCCGCGACGGGTGGTCGGTGGCATCGGGTGGGAGGTGGCAGGACACCTGAGCGCGGCGGGGGTCGCGTTCGAACGGCCGAACACCTATGGCGCCGGCACCGGGGTCACATATGACCCCGAAGCTCTCAAGGTCGTGTGGGAGCGGGTCGTCGAGGAAGCGGGGATCGAGGTCCTCCTGCACACGTGGGCGACAGGCGTCCAGATGCAGGACCGCCGAATCCATGGAGTACGCCTGTGGAACAAAGGTGGCGAGTCGGTCCTGGACGCGGGTGCGGTGGTGGACGCGTCGGGCGACGCGGACCTGTGCGCCATGGCCGGCGTGCCTTATGACGACGCGCGCTCGACGCCCAACCTGCAGTCGCTATCCACGATCTTTCGTGTCGCCAACGTCGACATGGATCGCGCCGCCAAGCTGCCCAAGACCGAGTTGTGGGCGCTGATGCGCTCCGCCGCCGAGAGCGGGAGCTATCACCTTCCGCGCCTCGAAGGTTCGTGGCATCGAACGCCATTTGCAGGGGTCGTGACCGTGCATATGACCCGCATCCCCAACGTCGATGCGACCGATCCGCGCCAGCTGACGCGCGCCGAGATCGAGGGTCGCCGCCAGGTGCAGGAGTATCACCGCTTCCTTCGTGACCTGGTGCCGGGCTTCGAACGATCGGTGGTCGTCGCCACGAGTCCCGCGATCGGAGTGCGCGAGAGCCGGCGGGTGATCGGCGATTACCGCCTTACACGGGACGACGTCCTGGAGGCTCGTCGCTTCGACGATGAGGTCGCACTGTGTGGGGCTCCGATCGAAGACCACCTCGCAGGCACGGGCACCACCTGGACGTACGTGCCGCGAGGCGGGGTCTACGGCATCCCGTATCGCTGCCTCGTTCCGACCGGGGTGGAAGGCATGCTGGTGGCGGGGCGCTGTTTTTCGGCCACGCATGAGGCCCATGCCTCGGCGCGATCGATGGCCACCTGCATGGCGATGGGCCAGGCGGCCGGCACGGCCGCGGCGCTGGCGGTCGCATCCGGCGTGACGCCGCGATCGATCGACGCCGGCGTCTTGCGCACGAGGTTGGCAGAGGACGGCGCACTGCTGGATCCTTACGAGCCGCTCGGAGACTAGCTCCCGCTCACCCCGGCGACCGCCATCACTTGGCGGACCCGTTCCACCGCGAGCTCGGCATCAACGAGCAGGCCGGCGGTGTCGGCAAGCACGAAAAGCTCGGCCAGATGCACCGCCGAGCGCCCACTCTCGAGGCCTCCCACCATCCGGAAGTGGTCCTGGTGCCCATTGAGGTAGGCGACGAATACGATGCCCGTCTTGTAATAGAAGGTGGGAGACCCGAACGCATGGCGCGCCACCGGCAAAGTCGGTTGCAGGATCTCGTCGAACCTCTCAGCGTTGCCAGAGTCGAGGGCGATCAACGCCGCGGATGCCGCCGGCGCGATCAGGTCGAATGCGCCGAGCAACGCGTCGCTGTAATGCTCGCCGTCGCCGGCGATGGTGGTCGGGTAGTCGAAATCGTCACCGGTGAACATGTGCACGCCTTCTGGCAGCCGGCGTCTCATTTCGAGCTCCCGCCTTTGATCGAGCAGCGACAGCTTCAGCCCTTCCACCTTGTCGCGGTTGGCGGCGATGATCTCCAGGCACGCGGCCGTGGCTCCATCGAGGTCCGCGTGACCCCAGTAGCCGGCGAGCGCCGGGTCGAACATCTCGCCCAGCCAGTGGATCAGGGCGGGCTTACGAAGCTGTGACAGCACGCGGCCGTAGACGCGCGCGTAATCGTCCGGCCCGCGTGCGATTCGTGCCAGCTCGCGGCTGGCCATGATGACGACCTGGCCGCCCTGTTCTTCCACGAAGGCGCACTGCTCCTCGTATGCGGCTTCGATGTCGCGCACGGTGGTCGCCGATCCCGGCGCCAGCTGGTCGGTCTGCGCGCCGCAGACGATCCGGCCACCGACGGAGCGTGCCTCCGCAACCGAGCGCCGGATCAGCTCCTTGGCGGCGGGCCAGTCGAGGCCCATCCCGCGCTGAGCGGTGTCCATGGCTTCCGCCACTCCGAGCCCGTAGCTCCAGATGTGGCGGCGGAAGGCGAGCGTGGGCTCCCAGTCGATCGCGGCCGGCGAGACGGGGCTGACATCGGCGAAAGGGTCGGCCACCACGTGCACGGCCGCGTACGGGATTCGCGAGCGGCAGGCGGGGCCGCTGCCGGCATACATGAACTCGCCCTTGACGGGGTAGTCGTACACGGTGCCGTCCGCACGCGGCAAACGGACCAGCTCACCCAACGTCAGATGTCTTCGGCCTTGCGCATGGCCGCGATCTCCTCATCCGTGCAGCCCAGCTCTGCCAGGACCTCATCGGTGTGCTCGCCGAGTTCCGGCGGCGGCCGTCTCAGCGTCGCCTCGCCCGAGCTGTAGTGCACCGGGTGTTTGAGCACGCGGACGCGGCCCGCACGTGGATGCTCGAACTCGAGCACGGGCCCGATGTGCTGAACAGCGGCATCCTCGAATGTCTGCGTCAAGCTGTTGACGGGCGCACACCAGATGTCGTGGGCTCGGAGGAGGTCGACCCACTCGGCGGTCGTCCGGATTCGAAAATACGGATCGAGCGCCGCCCGGATCTCGTCGCGCTTGGCGAACGCGACCTTTGGATCCTCATAAGGCGCCAGCTCAGCCGGGCTGCCGAGGACCTCGCTGATCGCTTTGATCGGCGCCATTGAGATCGCGAGGTGGCCGTCGGACGTGGCATAGAACCCATATGGCACTGCATGAAACGTGTCAGCGACACGAGCCTTCGGGCGGTTGATCTTGGTTCCGTTCAGGTGATACACGACCGGTTCCGTCTGCAGGTCGAGCGCGGCCTGCATCATCACCAGCTCCACCTTCTGCCCTTCCCCGGTCCTTTCGCGATGCACCAGCGCGCCGAGAATCCCCATCGCCAGCAGGCTGGCGCTGTGCTGGTCGACCACCGCCGCGGCGGACACCGTCGGGCCTTCACTTTCGGTCCCGGTGTTCGCGCCGAGGCCGGAGATGGCCTGGATCAGCAGGTCCTGTCCCGGCAGGTGTCGGTAGGGGCCGTCGCTGCCGTAGCCGGACCCCGACGCATAGACGATCCGATGATTCAGCTTGCGCAGCTCTTCGTACCCCAGTCCGAGGCGGTCCATCACGCCCGGCCGAAAGTTCTCGACGACGACGTCGGCCCCCTCGACCAGCCGCTTGGCGATGTCGACCCCGCGCTCGCTCTTGAGGTTGAGGGTCACGCTGCGGACGTTGCGGTTGGCCAGCATGAAGAAAGCGCTCACGCCTCCGAGGAAGGTGTCTGCCCCGGCCCAGCTTCGCTCCCAGGCGCCGCGACCGGGCGGCTCGATCTTGATCACGTCGGCGCCCATGTCGGCCAGGTACTGGCAGGCGGCGGGGCCGAGCAGGAACTGCGTGAAGGCGATGATGCGCACGCCGGCCAGCAGCTGGAGCCCGGGCTGCTCCATCAGCCCACGAGCTGCATGATGTGCGTTGCCACCGCGACCAAATCGCCTTTTTGATTCTTGACCTCGACCTTCGCGATCGTTCGCTCGCGCTCGCGTTCGATGCCCTCGATCTCGTACTCGACGGTCAGCGTGTCGCCGAAGTAGACCGGCTTCAGAAAGCGGACGCGGTCATAGCCGACCGACACCATCGGCCGGCCGAAGTCCTGGAGGATCCGAGTCGACGCCGCCGACGTATAGCCAAGTACCAGCGTCCCATGGGCGACTCGATGCCCGAGACTGGTTTTCCTGCAGTACTCCTCGTCGACATGATTCGGGTCGAGGTCGCCGGTGATGCCGGCAAAGAGATAGACGTCTGACTCGCTCACGGTCTTCGTGAAGGTGGTGCGAAGGCCGACGGTGATGTCGTCGATGCTGTCGCCGCTCACCACCATGAGCTCCCTGCACTGATGCCGCCGTCCACGTAGATGGTCTGGCCGGTGATGAACCGCGCCCCGTCTGAGGCCAGGAACGCGACCACGTCTGCAACGTCCTCTGGGGTCCCCAATCGGCGCAGGGGCGTGTGCTCGATGGTCGCGGTGACCCGCTCAGGGAACTGCTCCATGTAAGCCATGGTGAGGGGTGTCTTGATGATGCCGGGACCCACGGCGTTGACGATCACGCCTTTCGGCCCCCATTCCACGGCGAGGCCGCGTACGAGGCCCGACACGCCCGCCTTCGTGGCCGCGTACGCGGCCCGCAGGTTCATGCCATGGATCGCAGAAAGCGAGCTGGTCACGACGACGCGTCCGCCCGGACGCGCGAAGAGAAGCGGCCCGAACACCTGGCACGTCACGAACACACCGTAGAGGTTCGTGTGGATCATCTCCCACAGCGCCTCATCCTCGAGCTCGAGCGCCTGGACGCGCGTGTTGACGCCGGCGTTCGGGACGAGGATGTCGAGACCGGGAAGCCGGTCGCGCACCGCTTTCAGCGCGTCGGTGTCGCGCACGTCGGCCATCTCGACAGAGGTAAGTGGATCTTCGGCGAACTCCCTGCGAAACGCCTCGATCTGGTCTTTGGCCTTGCCGATCGCGATCACCCGTGCGCCGTCGCGACGCAACGCGCGCGTGATGGCAAGGCCGATACCACGCGTACCCCCGGTGACGAGAGCGGTCCGGCCCTCGAGGCTCACGACGCGGCTTTGAGAGGCGCGCCGGCGAATGGCTTCAGTATGTGCTCGGCGAAGAGCTCCAGCTGACGCTCGTCGGCGGTCATGGTGTGCAGGAACATTTCCTCGACGCCGGCATCGATGCGCTCCTGGATGCGGCGCTGGATGTCGTCGATGGTGCCGGTGAGGTACACCGCCTCGATGTAGTCCCAGGGCCGCTCATCCGACACCACGCCTAGCATGTATCGCTTCTGTTCGGCGACGGCTGCTTCCCGCGACGCCTCTTCGCTGAGCCAGCAAAAGTTCTCGTGCGCGACAGTGAATTTCTTCCGGGCTCTCGAGGTACCACGGCGGGCCAGCTCCGCGTCGATCTCGGCGAGGTCTTCCGCCATCTGCTTCGGATGCGACGTCGGCCGGACGATCCATCCGTCCCACCTGCAGATCCGATCCAGGACGTTGGGCGACATCTCGGCCTTGTCTGGTGAGGCTTCGTGCGCGTACTGCTGGCCGCCCGCCACCCACACCGGCGGCACGTGGCTCAACGGCTCGACCGTGATGTCGTTCATCCGGTAGTACTTGCCCTCGAAGCTGACGTGGGCGCCGCTCAGGAGCTTCATCGAGGCCTCGAGCACCTCGTCGGTGCGCGCCCCACGCTGCTGACGCGTGCTGCCGGTGGACTCGAATTCCGGTGGGTACCAGCCAGTGCCGATGCCGTAGACGAAGCGACCGCCACTGAGGTGCTGAAGGGTGGCGATCTCCTTGGCCAGCACGACCGGCTGCCGCGTAGGCAAGACCAGGACCGAGGTACCGAGCTTCACCCGGCTGGTCACCGCTGCCACGTGGGCCAGGGTCAACATCGGCTCGGTCCAGCTGACGCGATAGAACCTCGCCGCGGTCAGCAGGTGATCGGTGATGAACAGCGAGTCGAAGCCGAGCTCCTCCGCCTTGATCGCAAATCGTCGGACCTGGTCGCCATGCTTGGCGTCCTGCCCGGGGAGGAGATAGGAGGGAACGAAAACGCCAATTTTCATGCCGTGACCTCCGCGAACCGTGATCTTTCGCTCGCCGGCCTGCCCTCGAACAGGTCTCGGCCGGCGACGAGCGCGTGAATCTTGGCGTCGGCGATCGATCGAGCCAGCATCCAGAAGCCGCAGTCGGGATGGACGTAGGCAATCCGCTCGGCGCCGCCAAGGACGTCGGCAGCCATCTGGATTCGCCGGGCGACCTCACCAGGCTTCTCGACCACCGTCGTCTTGATGTCGATGACCCCCACGCCCAGCTTCAGCTTCGGATTGATTTCGCGCAGGACCTCGAGGTCGCCATAACCAGGACGTGCCAGCTCGAGAACTACGTGGTCCGCGCGCAGCAGGTCGAAGAACTTCACGAGCCGCGCCCAGGTGCCCGATTGGATCCGCTGGCCGCCGTAGTTGCCGAAACAAAGGTGGACGGCAGGCTTGTTGGGGACCGCGTCGAGGATGCGGTTGATCGCCTCCGCGGCAAGCTCGGCGTCTTCGGGTCGACCCGGAAGGTTGGCCTCGTCGACCTGGACGCAAGCGGCCTCGATGGATCGCACCTGCGCGGCCAGGACGTCGGCGAGCGCGAGGGTCAGAGCCGCCTGGTCGCGATAGTGGGTGTCGAGCAACATGCGCGCGAGCATGTACGGGCTGGTCAGCGTGAATTTGACCGGGTGCAGGCTGAGCGCCGCCACCCGGTCATACGCCTCGACCAGGTTCAGGGTGCCTTCGCCAACAGGCCCCTCGACCACCGCCGCGGGGCGCTTGCGAAAGCCGAGGTGCGCCTGCGAACGAAAGAGGTCGATGTCGGCCCGGCGGATTTCGGACCGGATCCCGTCCATCTGGCGCACGAAGTACTCGATCATCCCGTTCGTCTCCGGGTGGTCCGGGTCGAAGCGGTACAGCTCGCCATCGACCACGAGGTCGATGCCGGCGAGCTCCTGAATGTGCAGGACCACCGCAGTAGCGTCTTTCAACGCCTGCTCGCCCGGGTGGGCGACCAGCCACGAGGGGATGGGATAGCTGCCCACCAGCGTGGTGAGGATGCGGGGCGCGCTCATGGTTCCTGGACGTACTGGATGAGGACCCCATCGGGACGCCGAGGATCGACCATGCCAACCACCGTGCCCCTCGAGCCCCGGTGTGGAGCGGCGTCGACGGGAACGAATCCATTGCGCGGTGCATCCGCCAGCGCCGCGGCAACGTCATCGACCTTCAGGGCCAGGTGATGGATGCCCTCCCCTCGTGCGGCTATGAACATGCCCACGTCGGTCTTGTCGCCAAGCGGCTCGAGAAGCTCCACCGTCACCAAGCCTGCGCCGAAGAAAGCAACGCGGACGTCCGGGTGCCTCTCCTCGCCGCGGAATTCCAAGCCCAGGGCGGTCTCGAAGTGCTCGCGGGCCACGTCGATCGACCTCACCGCCCATCCGAGGTGGTGGATGGCGGGCACGCTAGCGTGTCTTCCACACAAGCTGTGATTGACCCGCGATGGCCACGGCCATAGTATGGGGCAATCACGGAAATCCATTTCCATTTCTGTCTGCGTGAAGCTGCCGGTGCCTAGACAGAGACCGCCGGTCCCGGTCAGGTCCGCCAACGGGCGGTCGCCGGCGACGGTCCGCCGCCTTCCCATCCTGTCCGACGTGGCACGACAGGCCGAGGTTTCGTTGACCACCGCGTCGCGCGCCCTCGACCCCGACAGCGACCATCCGGTCAGCGAGCGCACCCGCGCACGCGTGGTGGCCGCCGCGACGCGACTCTCCTACCGACCCAATCCCATGGCCCGCGCCCTGCGCACGAGGCGCGTCCCGACCATCGCAATCGTCGTCCACGACGTGAGCGACCCTTACTTCGCGGAGATCGTCCGCGGCGCCACCGCCGCCGCGTCCGTGCGGGGCTTTCTCACGGTCGTCTGCAGCAGCGACCGCGACCCCGCGACCGAGCTGCGTTATGTCGAGATGCTCTGCGAAAGCCGCGTGTCCGGGGTGATCTTCGCCGGCGGCGGCCTCGAAGAAGCGCACTACCACCGCAGCATGAGCGGATACGCGCGCAGCATCGCGCACTACGGCGGGGCCATCGTCGCCCTGGCCCCCCGCTCGGAGCGGTGGCCGGCCGAGCTGCCAGACAACCAGGGCGGCGCCCGAATGGTCACGGAGCACCTGGTCTCACTCGGCCACTCGCGGATCGCAATGATCAGCGGGCCCGCCACCCTGCGCACGAGCCGCGAGCGGGAGCTTGGCTACGCGCAGGCGATGAAGGCGGCTGGGTTGGAGACGTCAATCGTCCGCGCCGACTTCACCGTGGGTGGTGCCGCGAAGGCCATTGCACGCCTGCTCCGGAGCGATTCGCCCACAGCGGTGTTCGCCGCCAGCGACACCATGGCCTTAGGCGCGCTCTCGGAGCTGCGGCGATCGGGAATAGACGTCCCCGATGACGTGTCGGTGGCGGGTTTCGACGACATTCCGGGCCTGGAGTTCATGCACCCGGCCCTCACGACGGTACGCGTCCCGATGGCTGAGCTCGGGGCCGCCGGGGTGGCGCGGCTGCTGCGCCAGCTCGACGGCAAGGACACGGCGACCAGAACGCAGATCCATCCCGTCCAGCTCGTGGTCCGCGAGAGCACCGGCAGGCTCGGCGGCGCGCGCGGTGCGGTCTAGGTTCGCCCCACGCGAGCTCCGAGCTGCCGGTTCACGCTTCGCTGACCAGCATCGTGTCAGGGTATTCGGAGGAAGGACATGGCATACGACCGCAAGCAGGGCCAGCACCAGGTCGCGCAATCGAGCCGGCCTGATTATCGAGTCGAGGTCGGTCGCGCCGAAGTGCCCGTGGGCGCGTCGCGAACCTTCGTGATCCTCGACCCGGCCCGGGCGGCAACCCTGAAAGCCTGGACCGAAACACTGATCCCCGCCGCCGGACGCAGGCCCGATGCAGCAAGCGTCGGCGCCGCGGAATACATCGACGCGACTGTGCACATGGTGCCCGCGCTCCGGCCCGCGCTCATCCACGGGATCGATGAGCTGGAGCGACTCGCGGCACAGAAAACCCAAGCGGGCTTCTCGGCCTGCTCCACGGCCGAACGCGAAGAGCTTCTCCGGCAGTTTCAAGCCGCCGACGACACGGACGCGTTCAGCATGGTCAGCGATTTCACGTATGAGGCTTACTACGGCCACCCAGACGTGCTCGCGGCGATGGAAACGGAGAACGGATGGCGCGGCATGGGACCGATCACGGGAGGCGAGATGCCCCCGTTCGACGCATCACTGCTCGGACGCGTCCGCACGATGCCGCCCCGATATCGCATGGTCGAGACCGAAAGGGGGGCCAAGAGGTGAGCCGCCACACCGATGCGGACGTCCTCGTCATCGGCTCCGGGGCGGCCGGGGCAGCGCTGTGCAAGCGCCTGTCGGAGAAAGGCGCAAAGGTCGTCTGCCTGGAGCAGGGCGACTGGATCGATCGCGCGCGCCTGCCCAAAGCGCATGTCGACTGGGAGGTGCGGGGACGGCGTCATTGGGCGGCCAACCCCAACGTGCGGCGATGGCCTTCCGACTATCCGGTGAGCAGTGAAGGAGAGGACCCGGTCGACGTGTACCTGTACAACGCGGTCGGCGGCAGCCAGGTGGGCTTCGCCGGCAACTACTGGCGCATGGCGCCGTCCGATTTTCGCGTGCGCACGCTGGATGGAGTGGCGGTCGACTGGCCGTTCGACTACGAGGAGCTCGCCCCGTACTACACGATCAACGAGGCCGAGGTCGGCGTGGCCGGCCTCGCCGGCGACCCGTGTGGTCCCCCGCGAGATCCGCTTCCAAATCCGCCGGCGCCGATCGGCCGCCCCGGGCAACTGCTGGTGGACGCTTACGAGAAGCTCGGCTGGTACTGGTGGCCGACCGAGCAGTCCATCACCACCCAGGACTATCGAGGCCGCCCGGCCTGTATCAACCTCGGCTGGTGCACGTTCGGGTGCCCACAGGGATCGCTGTCCACAGCCGATTTGACGTACTGGCCGGGCGCCCTCGCGAACGGGGTCGAGCTGCGGACGAACGCCCGCGTGCGCGAGATCATCCTCGGTCCAGACGGCCGCGCTCGCGGGGCCCGGTATTACGACATCAACGGTGCCATCCAGGAGGCGCATGCCGCGGTGACGGTGGTCGCGTGCGGCGGCCTGGGCACGCCGCGCCTGCTCCTCATGTCGACATCGGCTGCTCATCCGGATGGGTTGGCCAACTCGAGCGGGCTCGTCGGCAAGAACCTGATGGTGCATGTACAGAGCTTCGCGAGCGGGCTCTTCGACGATCCCGTCGACGGCTGGAACGGGACGTGGGGCGGCACCGTGTCGACTCGCCAGTTCTACGAGACCGACCCCGCCCGCGACTACGTGCGCGGTTTCATCATGAGCGGCTGCCGCGGCTGGTCGGCTTTGAACCTGGCCCTCCAGCTGGCGCCCTGGGGTTCGGGACATCACAAAGCCTTCGACGAGCACATCAACCACGAGATCTCGCTCTACCTGTGCGGCGAGGACCTCCCGGAGGAGTCGAACCGCGTCGAGCTCGACTGGTCCCAGCTCGACGCTTACGGAATGCCGGGCGTGGTCACACACCACGAGCTGAACGAGAACAGCCGGAGGTTGGGACGCGACATGATCGCGCACGCACGTCAGGTGCTCGACGCCGCAGGCGCGAAGAGCGTCCGCGACTTCGGCCTCGCCCCCATCTGGGGATGGCACCTGCTCGGCACGGCTCGGATGGGAGACGACGCTGGGACGTCGGTGGCGGATCGCTTCAATCAATCTCACGACGTGCCCAATCTGTTCATCGCCGACAGCAGCAGCATGCCGACCAGCGCCGGAGTCAACCCGAGCTCCACCATCCAGGCGCTGGCGCTGCGGTGCGCGGATCACATCTGGGAGCGCCGGCGCGATTGGAGCGCCGCCGGATGAGGTGAGCGAGGACCGCCAGGGACAAGACGCCGAGCACGCCTACATCGGCCGGCCGATCCGGCGGCGCGAGGATCTGTCCCTGATCACCGGGCAGGGCCGGTATGCGGCCGACATTCGCTTTCCGGACCTCGTGCATGCGGCCTTCTGCCGCTCGGCGACGCCTCACGGTGTACTTAGGGCGGTCGATCTCGACGCCGCCCGCGCGATGCCGGGCGTCGTCGGCGCCTTCGTGGCGGCCGATCTTCCCGAGATCCACGGCGCCATGGCCGACGCCGCCTTCCCCGACATGAACCTCGTCGGCCGTCCGATCCTGGCCCGGGACCGAGTTCGATATGTCGGCGAGCCGGTGGCTGTGGTCGTGGCGGAAACCGCCTACCAGGCGGCCGATGGGGCGGCCGCCACCGTGATCGACACCGACCCGCTCGAAGCCGCATCCGACGTTGAATCCGCCGTCAGGCCACACGCGCCTGCGCTCCACCCGCCCGATGAGGGCAATGTCGCCGGCAAGCTGGTGCGTGAGTTCGGCGAGGTTGACGCGGCCTTCGCCGGCGCTTCCCTGGTCGTACGCAACCGATGCCGGATGGCACGCGTCTCGGGCGGATACCTAGAGCCGCGGGCCTGCTGCGCGGTGTGGGATGCCGGCAGCAATCACTGGGAGATGTGGACATCGACGCAGTGGGTGCATGGCGTGCGCGACCGGGTGTCCGAGCTGCTTGGGGTGGAACCGAAGTCGATCCGGGTGAGGGCCGAGAACGTCGGCGGCGGCTTCGGGCCGAAGGGCGCGACCTACCCCGAGGAGGTGCTGGTGGCCGCGCTCGCCCGGCGCCTGCGCCGCCCGGTCCAGTGGGTCGCCACCCGAAGCGAGGACACCGCGTCGTCGATGCAGGCGCATGGGGACGTAGTCGAGGTCGAGGCGGCCGTCGATGAGGGCGGCCGGCTGCTCGGCCTCAAAGCGCACCTGCTCCACGACCTCGGCGCGTACGCCGCACCTGGAGCTGCCGTGGTCCTCACGATCACAAACCACATGCTCTCGGCGTATCGCGTGCCCGCGTATCGCGCAAACATCGACCTCGTCTACACGAACGCCGGCCCCACAGGGTTCATCCGCGGCGGCGGGCGTGAGGTCGGCAACTTCGCGATCGAGCGGACCATGGACCGGATCGCCGACCGAATCGGTGTCGATGGATTCGAGATAAGGCGTCGCAACATCGTCCGCTCCGAACAGATGCCGTATGCGACCGGGCTGCCCGGCGTGATCTATGACGGCGGGGACTACGCCGCACTGCTGGAGGGCGTGGCCGCCGCGGTCGAAGGCGAGCGAGGCTCATCGCGATCGCAGGTCGGCGTCGGTGTCGCGCTGTCGGTGGAAAGGACGGGCATCGGCGCCGGCGAAGAAGCCCGCGTCACGGTCTCGCCCGACGGCACGGCCACCGCACACCTCGGCTCGACGCCCGGCGGCCAGGGTCACGAGACGACATTTGCCCAGGTCGTGGCGACGTCGCTGGACTGGCCGATCGAAAAGGTGCAGGTGGTGACAGGCGACTCCGATGCGCTCCCCCACTCGATGGTGACGGCCGCCAGCCGGTCCGCATTCGAGGTCGGCAATGCTGCGGCGATGGCGGCGGGCGCGGCGCGCAAGCGGCTGATCGAGATGGGCGCCGAGCGCCTGGAAGCCGATGCCGCCGACGTTGTGCTGAGCATCGGCGGCGTGTTCGTCAAGGGCGCGCCCGGGCGCTCGATTGCGCTGGATGACCTGCTGCGGGCCGGCCCGCTTCAGGTCAGCGAAACGTTCAAAAGGCCCCCCTCCTACGCCAGCGCCTGCCACGCCGCCGTCGTCGAGGTCGATGCGGACCTTGGCTCGGTCGAGATCGTGAGATACGTGATCGCGCACGACTCGGGCCGCTCGATCAACCCACTGCTGGTCGATGGCCAGCTCCATGGAGGATTCGCTCACGGGCTTGGGTACGCGCTCCTGGAAGAGGCGATCTATTCCCCCGACGGAATCTTCATCAGCGACACCTTTCTCGACTACACGATCCCGAGCCCGCCGGACATCGCGGTCGTTCCCGAGCTGATCAAGGTCTCCTCCGACGGCTTCGACAATCCCGAGGGCTTCAAAGGAGTCGGCGAAAGCGCGACGATTCCGGCCCCCGCCGCGATCGCGGCCGCGATCGACGATGTGCTGCGCAAGCTCGGCCGAACCGCAACCATGGACGAGCTCCCGATGACCCCGATGCGCGTCATCGCGGCGCTCGATAATTTGGACCGTGACCGCACACGCTGACGCGAAGGCTCAAGACAAGCTCTTCCGCCTGGACGATCGCGTCGCCCTGATCGCGGGCGGCAGCGGTGCCATCGGTGCGGCGATCGGAGAAGCGCTCGGCCGAGCGGGAGCGTCGGTTGCGATCGCGGGCCGCTCGTCGGAGCGCACCGAGCCGGCCGCCGCCAGGGTGCGAGAGACCGGCGCCCTTGCCCTGGCGATGGTCGGCGACGTCAACGACCCCATGGAATGCGAACGCCTGGTGGAGGAGACGGTCAACCGGTTCGGCCGCCTCGATATCGTCGTCAACGCGGTGGGTGGCGGCGCCGGCACGGCGCTCCATCCCGCCGAGCAGTACCCCATGTCGGAGTGGGACCGCATCGTCGACCTGAACCTTCGGAGCACGGTGCTGGCGACGCAGGCGGCCGTGAGGGCGATGATCGCCGGCAAGCGCGGGGGGCGGGTTCTCAACATCTCGTCCGTCCGCGGCCAGCTCGGAATCGACGCGGGTTACTCGGCCTATGTGGCCGCCAAGGGTGCCATCAATTCCCTCACGCGCCAGTGGGCGACGGAATGGGCGAAGCACGGGATCACGGTCAACGCAATCTCGCCGACATTCGTCGAGACGCCCCAGGTCGCCTCGATGCTGGCCGACCCGGACTTCAAGGCGAGGTTGGTGAGCCGCATCCCGCTCAAGAGGATCGGGCAGACAGACGACCTGATCGGGGCGGTCCTCCTCTTCTGCTCTGACGCGTCGTCCTTCATCACGGGCCAGATCCTCACCATCGACGGGGGGCTGACCGCGACGCAATGACCTCTGCCCGAGCGACCAGCATGGAACAGGTGACCGCCAACGTCTTCACCGACACGACGTTGCGCGGGTGCAACCCGAGCTTTGTCGTCACCTCGGACGGCGTGGTCGTCATCGACACGCCGCAGCTGCCCACCAAAGCCGTGGCGATGCGCAAGCTCGCCGAGTCGTACGGAGCCATCCGCTACCTGATCAATACAGAGCACCACGTCGACCACATCTTCGGCAACTATTTCTTCAAAGGCGCGGGCACAGTGGTCCACCACCAGGGCGTGGACGAGATGTTCATGAAGGTGTTGCCGAACATCGATCCCTACGCGTATGCCGCGGAGGCGATCCCCACCGACGACCCCGAGGGCGCGCTCATATTCCCAGATCGCGACACGTACTTCCGCGATCCCAATAAAGGCACGATCGTGTTCACCGGCGACGTGACCCTACGGGTCGGCGGGCACACCTTCCACCTCCTCCACACGCCCGGTCACACGCGTGGGCAGATCGCGGTGCACGTGCCCGAAGAGCGCGTAGTCCTCACGGGCGACACGATCTTTCACGACTGCCAGACGTGGCTGATGGAATCAGACGTCCCCATGTGGCTCGACGCTCTCGAACGCATCCGGGCGCTCGACGTCGACCATGTGCTCCCTGGACACGGGCCCGTGACGACGACGGACTACGTGGCGACCCAGCGCGCGGTGCTGCTCGATTGGGTCAGCGCCGTCGCCGGCGCGATCGCCAAAGGGTGGTCTCGAGAGGAAACGATCGCGCGCGTGAGCTTCGCCGAGCGTTTTCCGGTCGACATCGGCCAGGGCTACATGATGGATCACATCCAGACGAAGAACGCCGCGTCGCTCTACGACAAGCTGACCGCCAAGCCGGCGAAAGGCATCTAGGCCCGCCCGGCCGCAGCCTCTTCGCCACGCGTGCGCCCCGCTAGAAGGATCAGCTCTTCATGCAGCTCGAACCACACTCCGTGGTAGCTGTCGACTCTTGGCGACGCGACGAAGCGATGATCGCCCCCCCGCGCCGACGCCAGCGCGCGGGCCAGCCTCTCGAGATATCGACCGAGCCGCCGCGGCGCCTCAGGCATCGACGACATCCACTCCACGACGTCTTCGTGCACCTCCGCGATGCGACGCAGCACGTCCGCGTCGTAGGCGGTGTCGCTGTGATCGTTGAGGGCCTGCGTGCCACCGTGATCCCGCAGCTGCCACGCGGTCACCGCGTCTTTCATACGCAGGTCGAGCGCGTGGAACCCATCGAGCGCGGCCTGCGCCCGCGCCTCGCCCCATCGTGCCTGGTCTTCCGCCAGCAGCTCACGACCCTTCTTCTTGCCCTCCATCGTGAGGCGATACGAGCCGTCGTGCAGCTCAATGAGTCCCCTGTGAGCGAGGTTGCCAGGGGCCAACGCGTCCGGTGAGGCCGTGCCTTTGATCAGCAGGTCTCGGATCACGTCATCCAAAGATGCGGTTCCAGGCGTCTCGGTGGGGGACGCACGTTCATCGCCATCGGCCCCAGTCTCGATGCCCAGCTCCTGCGCCCACCCGAGCAAGATCGCCGCTTCCGGAGCGACCGTTGAGTCGTCGGCGACGGGGCCCACGAAGATCTCGCCGGTCCCGCCGTCGATGGTAATGAGCTCGCCCTCCTTCAGGACGTGCCCGCCCACATCGATCCAGCCATCGTCCACCCTCAATCCTTCTGTGCCGACCACGGCTGGGATCCCCCACCCGCGCGCCACCACAGCGGCATGGCTGGCCAGGCCGCCGCGGCTGGTCAGCACGCCGGCGGCACGGGCCAAGCCACGCACGTCGTCGGGAGACGTTTCCGAACGCACCAGGATCACCGGCCGCCCTGCCTCCGCAGCGGCCACTGCCCCTTCGGGCGATGTGGCGATCTCGCCTGTGGCCACGCCAGGCGACGCGCCAAGCCCGGTCTCGATCGCGAGCGCATCGCGCGCGGTGCCGGCGGAAACCATGGGCGGATGCTCGAGAAGCGCGGCGACCCTCTTGACAGCGTCGGCACGCGACAGCGGGAAGTCAGCCTCCTCCGCCATGTCGACCGCGATCCGAAGCGCCGCTCGCGGGCTGCGTTTGCCGACCCGCACCTGCAGGAGCCACAGCTTGCCTCGTTCGACGGTGAACTCGATGTCGCAGAGATCGGTGTAATGACGCTCGAGCGAAGCCGCATGCTGCCTCAGCTCGCGGGCCACTTCGGGAAGCCTTTGCTCGCGAGCGTCGAGCGGCTCGGTCTGATGGCCGCCCGCGACGACGTCCTCACCCTGCGACGAGAACAGCACATCGCCATAGACGCCCGGCTCGCCGGTGGCCGGGTTTCGCGTGAAGAGCACGCCTGATGCCGAATCCACGCCCAGGTTTCCAAACACCATGGCCTGCACGGTCACCGCGGTGCCGAGGTCATCCGGGATTCCCTCGCGGCTCCGGTAGGCGCGGGCGCGCTCGCTTTTCCACGAGCTGAACACAGCCTCCACTCCTTCGCGCAGCTGGCGCCAGGGATCCGGCGGGACGGCGGATGAGCCGACGGTTTTGGTGAACATATCGACCAGGCGGCGATGACAGTCCTTGGCGAAGGCAGCGTCGCCCGAGGCTGCGGCGAGCCCGCGCTCGGTTTCGTCATTGAGCCCGACGTTGAGGATCGTGTCCATCATCCCCGGCATCGAGACGGGCGCCCCGGAACGCACGCTCAGCAGGAGCGGGTTTTGTGGATCACCGAATCGCCGGCCGCCGCGGGATTCGAGCGGGCGCATCGCAGCGCGCATCTCGTCATCGAGGCCTTGCGGCCAGCCGCGGGAAAGGTAGGCGCGGCATGCGTCGGTGGTGATCGCGAATCGGTCCGCAGGCAGACCGTGCTTGTGAGCCAGGTCGAAGACGAAACTCAAGAGGTGGGGCCGTCTTTTCCGCGGGACCTCTGGATCTCCGTCCACACCCGCTCTGGCGTGAGGGGAAGGTCGCGGATCACGACGCCGGTCGCTTCGGTGACCGCAGACGCCACGGCGGGCGCGGTCGCCATCAGCCCACCCTCGCCGGCGCCTTTGGAGCCGTAAGGTCCCGGCCCGTCGGCGTTCTCGACCGTCATCGAGTGCATCTCGAGAGGAAGATCCTTGGTGGTGGGGATGCGGTAATCGAGCGCGCCGAGGTTCCTGATCCGGCCCGCGTCGTCAAGGACGATGTGCTCCATCAACGTGTGGCCCAGGCCCATCACGGCAGCGCCCTCGTCCTGCATCGCCACGTGCTGCGGGTTTAGGGCCTTGCCGACGTCGGCGACCGTGACATGGCGGACGAGAAGGATGTCGCCGGTGCCCTCGTCGACCTCGACCTCGGATGCGCTGCAGCTGAACTCATAGAAAGAGGGGGCTCCTCCCAGCGGATGGTCGGCCAAGTGCTCGCTGCGTTTGGAGCCGACCCCGATCACCTCTCCCCTGACCTCCCCGAAACGAGCCCGAAGCACTTCGACCAGGCTCACCCCTGCTTCGAGTCCCAGCTCGGAGGCCATCTGCTCGAGCTGGGCCTTGATGTCATGGCACGCGTCGGCCACCGCCTGGCCCATGAAGACCGTCGAGCGGCTCGCTGAAGTCTGCAGGTCGAACGGGACCGCCGCGGTGTCGCCCATGACGACGCTAACCCATTCGACCGGGATTCCAAGCTCATGAGCGGCAACCTGCGCCAGCACGGTGCGCGCACCCTGGCCCATGTCAGAGGTGCCCGCCAGCACGGTGGCGCTGCCATCCCAATGCAGCCGGACGATCGAATAAGAAGCGCCGGTCGTGGCCGATGCCTTGACGGCGACGGCAAGGCCGCGTCCCCGGCCTTTTGCCAACGGGGTGCCCCAGCCGATCGCGTCCGCAGCCTTCCGCACCGACTCGGCCCAGTCGCCATCGGCCGGTGTGTCGCCAGGAACGAAAGGCTCGCCCTTGCGGGCAAGGTTTCGGAGCCGGATTTCTACCCGGTCGATGCCTGATCTCCATGCCGCATCGTCGAGCTGAGATTCGTGAGCCCACGAAACCTGCGGGGTGCCAAAGCCCCGAAAAGCGGTGCTCGGAGTGGTGTGTGAGAAGAGCGCCCTCACCACGACACGCGCGGCCGGGACGCGGTACGGACCGCAGGCAAGGTAGTTGCTCTTGGCGATGACGCGTTCCGCGATGTCGGCATATGCGCCCATCAGGAAATCGCTCTCGATGTCCTGGAATGAGATCGTGCCGTCGCTCTGGAAACCCGTGCGCGCGCGAATGCGGCACGACGTGCGGCGAACCTCCTGGAACGTCTCCTCCAGTGTGAGCAGCAGGCGCACCGGGCGGCCTGTCCGCAGCGCGAGGAGCGCGACAAGCGGCTCGTATTTGGGATGTTGCTTGCCACCAAAAGCGCCGCCCGGATCCGGAGCCCGCACACGGACCTTCGCGACCGGCAGGCCCAGGACCTGCGCAATGATGCGCTGCATCTGAAACGGGTTCTGGGTCGGTGTCCACACCACCACACCGTCGTCCTCCGGCGCAGCGATGAACGCATGTGGCTCGATTGCGAAGTGGGTGACCATGGGGAACTCGTAAACGTTGTCGACGACGATGTCCGCCTTCGCATGGTCAACATCGCCCCAGCCGAAATGGAGCTCGTTCAGCACGTTGGTGTCGCGCCGTGGGTCGTCGGGTCGAAGGTCAGGCTCCTGCACCAGCGGGGACTTGGGGTCGAGGGCGGCTTCGATCGAGTACACGCCGGGCAGCACCTCGTGCTCCACTCGAATCAGCTCCGCCGCGGCCTCTGCCGCTTCTTTGGTTTCCGCCACGACGGCCCCCACCGGCTGGCCGTGGTATTTCGTTGCGCCGATCGCGAGGATCGGCCTGTCGCTGTACACGGGGCCAAACCGGGGCATCGGGCTGGGCAGGTCGGCGGCGGTGAAGACGCCGACCACGCCGCGGGCGGCCTGGGCAGCGCTCGTGTCGATCGACACGATGCGAGCGTGGCCGCAGTCGATATGAACGAGCTTCACGTGCAGCATCCGATCCAAGCGGATGTCGGCGATGAACTGTTGATCGCCCGTCACACGGGCGACCCCGCCGCCGCGCCGCACCGCAGCCCCGATCGGCTCCGTGATCATCGGTTCGCCCGCCCGGCCGCGACCACCGCCGCGCAGATCTGCATGTAGCCTCCGCAGCGACACAGGTTTCCCGAGAGCCCCTCTTTGACCTCGTCAAGTGTGGGATGCGGATTTCGCGCGAGCAAGTGGTGCGCGGCCACGACCTGCCCGGGAATGCAGAATCCGCACTGCACCGCGCCGGAGGCGAGAAACGCGTCCTGCAGCACGCTTAGCTTTCCACCTGCGGCGAGTCCCTCGATGGTGGTGACCTCGCCGCCATCGGATTCGGCCGTGAGCATCAGGCAGGAGTTGACCGCCCGGCCGTCGACCAGCACGGTGCACGCCCCGCATTCGCCGACAGCGCAGCACTCTTTGGTCCCTGTCAGCCTGAGGCCGTCGCGCAGGAAGTCGAGCAGGGTCATGTTCGCCTCCGTTTCCACGTCGTGCTCGGACCCGTTGACGGTCACGTGGATTCTCACGGTCAGGCCGCCCCCAGACGTTCGATCGATGAGAGCAGCGCCCGCCGGCTCATGACAAGGAGCATGGCCTCGCGATATTCGCGGCTCCCGCGCACGTCCGAGATCGGACTGGCCTGCTCGAGCAGTGCTCGCAACACCGTGCTTTTCGATTCGTCATCTGCCGACGGGTCGGAAAGCGCACCGGTTTCGTCTGCGACCAAGAACGGTCGCGGACCTACCGCGCCATATGCGAATCGGGTGCTACCACTCGCGTCCACCAGGCAGCACAGGCTCACTGTCGCCAGGTCGACGCCTCGCCTGCGGGTGATGCGAACAAACGTGGCGGCGCGCCGTTCCGTGGCGATAGGCAAATCGATCGACGTGACAACCTCTCCCCGCTGAAGCACTGTCTGCCTTGGGCCGACAAGGAATTCATCGAGCTTCACGCGTCGAGCACCACGCGCGCTCGCCACGTTGACCACCGCGCCGTAGACAAGCAGCGGCGGCGCGGTGTCGGCGGCCGGCGATGCGTGGCACATGTTGCCGGCGAGCGTGGCCCGGTTGCGGATCTGGACGGATCCGACGGTGGCCGCTGCATCGACCAATGCCGGAAACCACATCTGGACGAGCGCGTTCTCCTGTACGTCGGTCATCGCCGTGGTGGCGGTGATCGTCAGCCACCCGCCGCGTTCGCTGATGCCGGGTCGTAGCTCGGCCACTCGCTTCAGGTCGATCACCACCTTCGGCCTGCGCGAGCGGTTGCGCAGCTCGATGACGAGGTCGGTGCCGCCCGCCAGCAGGCTCGCCTCGTCGCCGTGCTCGTCGAGCACGGCGAAGGTTTCAGACAGGGTCGCCGGCCGTGCGAACGCAAAAGGCACCATCGCGGCCGGCCTCAGACGACCTTGTGTCGCGTCTTAGTGAGGTCGCGCCATTCGGTCTGCAGCCAGCGCGTCGGCAGGTGGCGCTTTGTCGCCGCCGCTCCCGAGAATGTCGACCACCCCAGTCGTGCCGTTGACACGAATGCGGTCGCCTTCCTTGATCCTCCTGGTCGCCGAAGAGGTGCCGATCACGGCCGGGATCGCGAACTCGCGCGCGAGCACGGCGGCATGCGAGGTGAGGCCGCCCGCGTCGGTGACGAGACCCGCCATCTTCGTGAAGAGCGCGACCCAGGCCGGGTTCGTCATCTGGCAGACCACGATGTCGCCCTTGCGGACGTGGTCGAACTGCTCGACCGTCAAAACCACGCGGGCAACGCCCTCGACCACACCGGGAGAACCCCCAAGGCCCTCGATGTGGCTCTCGACTCGGGACGCCTTGCGATAGAACTTTTCGGGGAAGCCCCAGTTGGCCAGGTATGGCACCGCCAGCTGAGTCGCTGTCACGGTGCCGATCCAGTCCGGCGGACGCAACCGATAGGCGGCCTCACGCTCGGTGCGTCGCTTGGCGACGAGCTTGCGCGCATCGATCGCGGCAGTGTCCGCCATGAAGACACGCAGCTCGTTGTACTGGAGGTACATCACTTCATCCGGCCGCTCCAGGGCTCCGCTTTCGACAAGCTTCGCGCCGATCGCCATGAGGACGAGGCGAAGGTGAGCATTGGCGCCCTGGTCGATGTAGAAGTGATGGTCGGGCGTAAGTGGCGCCATCAGCAGGTTGATGTCGTTCAGGCGCCGCACCTCTTCGAGGCCTTCGCCTGACAGTCCCTCGAGCAGCTCCTCAGTCGCCGACTGGATGTCCTTCTCCACCGCCGCGATCGTCTTCGGATAGTCATAACCGGTCTCGACATATCCGCGCACCAGCTCGATCACCGGCTCGGCGTGCTCGCGAACGGTTGGAAAGACGAACTCGTGACTCCACACCGCGTGATAGCCGTACTCGCGCTGGTAGGCGGTGACGCGATCCGCCAGGAAACGGCGCCCGCCATCCGACTTCTGGAGCGACTGCATGATCTCGCGCGCGGTTTCTCCACGAAACGCCGACGACAGGTCGCGGTCCTTGACGACCTCTTCCTTGAGCTCCCACAGGGCCTTGATGGAATCCCAGTTGCGATCGCTGGAAGAGTTCTGCAAGCGGCCGACCAGAGTCTCGTCGACGCTGCCGCGCCATCTCTGGATCGCCCCACGCAGGTTGAGGGTGGCGGAAAACTGCGCGAAGTTGAGCATCCAGTGGATCTTCCAGTGCCGGTCGTGGATGTCGATCGCGTCCTCGAGGATGCAGGCAAGCTCCATGAGAGTGAGCCGGTCCGCCTCGTCGAGCCTCGCCTCGAGGTAGTCGTAGTTGCGCGTCATCTCGGGGACGAGGCGGTCGCGCCACCAGCCGGCGAAGTTCCGGCCGTATGTGGGCAGGACCGCGTCCAGGTACTTGCCGATCGTGGCGGGATAGGCCGGATCGCGCGGCACGGCGGCCGAGTGCCGGAAGCCATATCGGCTCGAATCGATGAGCAGCTTCGGGTCCGCGGGGATCACTGCCGTATAGACATAGCCGTTGACGAACTTCGCCAGCCAGTCGGCCGCGAACGGCGTCCCGAAGCGGCGGAACATGTGGTCGCAGGTCAGCCACCAGCCGCCGATGTCCGCGAACATGGGGCTCAGAGGGTTCGGGCAGTGCAGGTCGTCGAACACCCACAGCAGCTGCTTCTCGGCTTCCGACTCCCAAGTCACCGGGAACTGGTCGTCGCCGAGGAACTGGCCGAGAGGCTCTTCCACCGCCGTCCCCACGAGATCGAATTATCGCGTCCCGAATGAGGGAGTGGATAATCGAGCACGTGAGCGCATCTGTACCTCGCGTCTCGTACAAGAGCCCTCTGCATCAGATGACGCAGTCCACTCCCACCTGTCTGTGGAACGACTCTGCGTCAATCGACGAATTGACGCACTCGATCGAGGACGGCGCGGTTGGCGCGACGTGCAACCCGGTCATTGCGTTCACCGTCCTCAAGAAGGAGATGGCGACGTGGCGGCCGCGCATCGAGGCCCTGCTTCGCGAGCAGCCGACCGCCACCGAGGACGAGATCGCCTGGACTCTGGTCGAGGAGCTGTCGGTCCGCGCAGCGAAGCTGCTCGAGCCAGTCTTCCGACAGCAGGGCGGCCGCAACGGCCGCCTATCCATTCAGACCGACCCTCGGCTCTTCCGCGACACGGAAGCAATAGTCACGCAGGCGATCCGTTTCAGCCGGCTCGCGCCCAACATGATCGTGAAGATCCCCGCGACGCGCGCTGGGATCGGTGCGATCGAAGAAGCGACCGCCCGCGGGATCAGCATCAACGCCACGGTCAGCTTCACGGTGCCCCAGACCATCGCCGTCGCGGAAGCTGTCGAGCGAGGCCTACGCCGTCGCGAGCAGGAGGGCAAGGAGGTCGCCTCCATGGGGCCCGTCTGCACGATCATGGTCGGCCGGCTGGACGACTGGCTCAAAGTCGTGATGGAGAAAGAGGGCATCTCGGTCGAGCCCGGCCACCTCGAGTGGGCCGGCGTTGCCGTGTTCAAGAAGGCGTACGAGATCTACACCAAACGCGGGTACCGGCTGCGGCTCCTTTCGGCCGCCTTCCGCAACCACATGCACTGGAGCGAGCTCATCGGCGCCGACGCCGTCATCTCGCCCCCTTACGCGTGGCAGCAGCGCTTGAACAAGAGCGGGATCGAGGTCACATCCCGGATCGCGCAGCCCGTCGATCCAAACATCGTCAACCAGCTCGTGACCCACTTTCCAGATTTCCGCCGGGCGTATTCCGAGGACGGCCTGGCCGTAGAGGATTTCGACTCTTATCCGCCCACCCGCCGGACCCTCCGCCAGTTCATCGCCGCGTGCGGCGATCTCGCCGGGCTGGTGCGCGACGTAATGGTTCCCAACCCCGACCAGGCTTAATCACGTGAAGCTCGGCCTGCTCACGGCGGCCTTTCCAAGCCTTTCGCTCGAGGAGGTGGCCGATTGGGCGGCCACGAACGGATTCGAAGCCCTGGAGGTCGCGTGCTGGCCGGCCGCCGGCGCCGAGCGCAGGCGCTACGCAGGTGTCAGCCACATTGATGTGGACAGGCTCGACGCCAAAGCCGCTCACGGCATCCACGACCTGCTGTCGAGCCGCGGCCTGACGATCTCGTCGCTCGCCTACTACCCGAATCCGCTGGACCCCGATCCGGCCCAGCGTTCGCAGGCCCAGGCGCACATACGCAAGGTCATCGAGGCCGCGGCCACGCTCGAGGTGAACCTGGTCGCCACGTTCATTGGTCGCGACCAGAGCCGGCCGCCCGAGCCCGCGTTCGCCGAGGTCCTCGAGCAGTGGCCGGCGCTGGTCAAACACGCCGCCGACCGCGGCGTCAGGATCGCGATCGAGAACTGCCCCATGATCTTTTCAACCGACGAGTGGCCGGGCGGCCGCAACCTCGCCTATTCGCCTGCGCTGTGGCGGCGCCTTTTCGAAGCCATGCCTGGTGAGACGCTCGGCCTGAATCTGGACCCGTCGCACCTGGTCTGGCAGCTCATAGACATTCAGCGGGTCGTGCGCGAGTTCGGTCCCCGTATCTACCACGTCCACGCGAAAGACCTCGAGATCGATCGCGACGGGCTCTACGAAAACGGCGTCATGTCTTTGGGCATGGGCTGGCAGGTTCCCCGCCTGCCAGGTCTCGGCGAGGTGCAATGGAACCGCTTCATCGCCGCCCTGATCCGAGCTGGGTATGACGGCGTCGTCTCTGTGGAGCATGAGGACCGCTCTTTCGAGGGCGACCTCGACCTCGTCAAGCGCGGATTCCTGCTCGCGCGCAACACCCTGCGCCCGCTTCTGGTGTGAGTCTCCACCCAGGTGATCGTTTGACACCGCCCCAAACCTTCCTTACGATCTGCGGCGTCTGGGCAAACGATTTCCATTGGTCATGCGAGCAGGAGCTTCTAGCCCGGACTCGACCCAGCGGGCGGTGCCTGCGACCGGTTTGAAAGACAGGAGGTTGGTAAATGTCGGAACGTAGATGGCCGAAAGCCATCGGATTAGTGCTTGCAGCAGGGTTGTTGCTGGCCGCCTGCGGCGGCTCCAACAACACAGGTGGAGGCACCAAGAAATACGTCGTCGGCATCTCCAACACGCTGACCGGCAACGGCTTCCGCGAGGAGATGATCTGTTCCATCAAGGCCCAGGCCAAGGCGTCTGGAGTCGTCTCCAAGGTTATCGTCGCGAACCGCAACACCGACCCCAGCGGCCAGATCGCTGACGTACGCAACCTGATCTCGGCGGGCGTCAACGTCATCGTGATGAACCCCTCCGACCGCAGCGCACTGGACGCAGTCATCAAGGAGGCGACGAGCAAGGGCATCGTCGTCGTCACCGTCGACCAGGGCGTCACCTCGTCGGATGCGTACCAGCTCTACAACAACCAGGTCAAATACGCCACGCTCGGCGCCGATTGGCTGTTCAAGAAGCTGAACGGCACCGGCAACGTCATAGAGATGCGCGGCATCAACGGCGTCTCCGCCGACGCCGACCGGCACACCGGGTTCACGCAAACCCTCGCCAGCTACCCGGGCATCAAGGTCGTGAAGATGACCTTCACGAACTGGTCCCTTGACCCCGCCGCGCAGCAGATCAAGGACATCCTCGGCTCCGGCTTGAAGGTCGACGGAATCTGGACCTCGGGCATCGACTCGACCGTCGTCGACGGATACACGACGGCCAAGAAGCCGTATGTGCCAACGATCGGCGCCGACAACGACGCCTTCATCGGTGACCTTATCAACCTGAAGGCGCAGGGTCTTTCTGGCGCCGCCGTCACCAACCCTCCGACGGTAGGGGGCGCGGGCCTGGCGGTCGGTCTGGACGTCCTCCAGGGCAAGAGCCACCCGCACCTGATCAACCTCGACCCAGCCATCTGGGACAACCAGAGCACCTCGGGCTTGAGCGAGCTGCAGAACCACTACGACCCGAAACTCAACGCTTACTACAGCGTCACCTACCAGGTCGCCCCGTACACGACCTACACCAAAGACGACCTCCTCAAGTGCGCTGACATCGGTTAGCTTCGATCGAAGTAAAGACATGGCAGGGCGTGGAGGAATCCACGCCCTGTCGCTTTTTGGGGGCATCATCTAAATCGTTGCGATGACCGACGACGCGATCCTCCTCGAAACACGCGGGCTCAAGAAGAACTACGGCGCGGTGGTGGCCCTGCGTTCGGGGGACATCAGCGTGCGGGCCGGTGAGATCCACGCGCTCATGGGCGCCAACGGCGCCGGCAAGAGCACCCTCGTCAAAGTTCTCACTGGCGATGTGACCCCCAACGCGGGCACGATCCGGCTCGAGGGTCGCGAGGTCCGCTTCAACTCTCCGGCCAACGCGCGTAAAGCCGGCCTGGCGTCGGTGTACCAGGACGTGAGCCTGGTACCGCTCCTCACAGTCGCGCAGAACCTGCGCCTCACCGGGACCACGATGGCAGCCATCCGGCCGTGGCTCGAGGAGCTCGAGCTCGGGGACGTCGACCTGGCCGAGTACGCACGCGACCTGCCCACGCCCACCCTCCACCTGCTCGACCTCGCCCAGGCGCTGGCGTCGCTACCGCGCCTGCTCATCCTCGACGAGGTCACGGCCACCCTACCGGCGGACCTCAGCGAGCGCGTGTTTCGGGTGGCCCGCCGATGGCGCGACGAGGGCCGCTCGGTGGTGCTGATCTCGCACCGGATGACCGAGGTGAAAGCACTCTGCGACCGCGCCACCGTGCTTCGGGATGGAAGTACGGTCGGGGTCGTCGATCTCGCGTCGAGCGGCCAGGAGGAGATCGTCTCTCTCATGCTCGGCCCGGCCGCGGCATCCGTGGTCGTGTCCGAAGGAGCTGTCGCCGACACAGCGCCGGCGCCAAAGGTCGACCCCAGCCCGGCGGTCGAGGTCCGCGGCCTCCGCTCGGGCCTGCTGCAGGACGTGTCCTTCACCCTCCGCCGCGGCGAGGTGCTCGGCATCGTGGCCCTCGAGGCCCAAGGCCAGGCGGACCTGTTCGAGTGCCTGAGCGGCAACCGGCGTCCGGACGCGGGCGAGATCCTGGTCCAGGGCAAAACGCGCCGCTTCCGTCATCCGCATGAGGCTATCGGCGCGGGACTGGTGCTGGTGCCGGCCGACCGAGCCCTCGCGCTCCTGCGCCAGCGCTCGGTGCTCGAGAACATCGCGCTACCCATGGTCAACCAGCTCAAGCGCTGGGGGTTGATCAACACAAGAGCCGAGCGCAAGCGTGTGAAGGCGGCAACCGACCGGCTGGAGATAGACACGCGGGCCGGGTCCCGCGTGATGCGGCTGTCCGGAGGCAACCAACAGAAGGTCACGATCGCGCGGTGGCTGGCCACAGGTTTTGTGACGCTCCTCTGTTTCGACCCCACACGCGGCATCGACATCCGCACCAAGGAACAGATCTATCGCGTCCTGCGTGAGCTGGCCGCGTCGGGCTCCGCCGTGCTCCTCTTCACGTCCGAGCTGCCCGAGATCCAATTGGCTTGCGACCGCGCGCTCGTGATGTTCGGCGGCCGCGTGGTCGCGGAGCTCACAGCGCATGACGCCACCGAGGCGGCGCTGCTCAGGGCGGCGCACGGTTTGGAACGCGGGGGTACCGGGCCCGCGGAGGCGGCGTCGTGAGCGCACAGGCAATCGCCCGGCCGCGCGTCGCGCCCAACGTGGCGAGACTCCTCCGCCGCAACGCATGGACTCTCGGCACATACGGCCTGTTCGTGGCCGTGATGATCTTCACGGTCGCCATTCATCCCAACTACGGACCCTTCGAGGTGCAGTCGCTGGTGGTCGGCGCCCTGCCGCTGGCCTTTGCCGCGGTGGCGGAGGCGTGCGTCGTCCTTGGCGGTGGCATCGATCTGTCGATCGGGGCGATGATGGCCGTGGCGAACGTCGTGGCCGCCCGCTACATGAACCATCACGACTTCCAGACCGCGATTCTCGTCTCGGTGCTGGTGCTGGTCGGCGGAACGCTTGCCGGCGCGTTGAACGGAGTGATCGCGCTGAGGACGAGGGTGCCGGACATCGTGGTCACGCTGGCGATGTCGTTCGTCTGGGGCGGCGTGGCCCTGCTGATCCTGCCGCAGCCTGGCGGTGGCGCGCCCGACGGGTTCCTTGCCCTCGCGTCCGGCAACGTCTTGACCCCGTGGATTCCGGCGGGCATCGTGCTCTTGATCGTGGTGGTGGGCGCGATATGGATCCCGGTCAAGCTGAGCCGCATCGGGTTGGCACTCTATGCGGTTGGCAGCGACAGGACCGCCGCTTTTCGCAGGGGAGTGCGGATCGGGCCCACGAGGGTGTTCTCCTATGCGCTCGGTGGCTTCTTCGCCGCCTGCGGCGGGCTCGCCTTGCTCATGAGCACAGGCATCGGCTCGCCGCTGGCGGGGACGATCTACACCCTGAGCGCCATCTCTGCAATCGTGCTCGGCGGCGTTAGCCTGGCGGGCGGTCGCGGTGGCGTGATGGGACCGATCATCGCGGCCTTGGTGCTGACGATGGTGCCGGCCGACCTAATCTTGAGCGGCACAGACCCCAACTTCGGCCAGGTCATCCAGGGCACGTTGATCGTCCTCGTGGTCATGGCCGGAGGGCTGGCGCCGCTCCTCCGCAGCCGCAGGCGCGCGATCGTGCCTGGAGCAAGCTCGGGTTGAGCGCTCCGGCGACAGGCCTGCGGCAGGGCCGTTGGGTCGCCTTCCAGGGCATGCTGCGCGACCGTCCTTCGCTGGTGCTCGTCGGCGTGCTGCTGCTCCTCGTGCTCGCGATCGGCGTCATCCGGCCCGGCACCATCGGCCCGTCGTGGGTCGCCAACACGATCCTGTTCGCGGCCCCGCTGGGAATCGTGGCCGCCGGCCAGACCCTGGTCATGCTGACCGCCGGTATCGACCTGTCGGTGGCGGCGACGATGACCGCTGCCGCGTACGTCGCCGCCAGCCAGTCATATTTCGGCTCCGCCCGCGCGGTGCTTCTCGCCCTGGCGGTCGGCCTGGTCGTCGGTCTCGTCAATGGGCTCGGGGTGGCGGTGTTCCGCGTGCAGCCGCTGATCATGACCCTCGGCACCGGCCTGGTGATCTCGGGCGGGCTACTCGTGTACAGCCTGAACGTCAGCCACCAGGGCCCCCCAGCCGTACCGGATATCGTCCGTTATGTTGGCGCCGGCAAATTGCTAGGCATCGTGCCGGTGAGCGCGTTCCTGTGGGCCGCGATCGCGACGATCGTCATCGTGGGCTTGCGCCAGACCGGGTACGGGCGCCTGATCTTCGCCGTCGGCGACAACCCGATTGCGTGCCGGCTGGCGGGAGTGCGAGCCTGGCTGGTCCTGCTCGTGACCTATGTGATCTGCGGATTCCTCAGCGGCGTCGCCGGCCTGGTCCTGGTCGGCGCGATCAATGCGGCCGACCTCTCGCTCGGAGACGTCTACCTGCTCCCCTCAGTCGCGGCCGTGGTGATCGGCGGGACCTCGATCTACGGGGGCAACGGCGGCTACGCGGGCTCGCTGCTCGGAGCCTTGATCCTCACGGTTCTCAGCAGCGTCTTCACCCTCCTCGACGCGCCCGACCCGCTGAAGCAGATCCTCTACGGAGCGATCGTCGTGCTGCTGGCCGCGCTGTACGTACGCACCACCGGCGACGACGGCTGAGGCAGGGCAAGCGCGAAGCCTTGACTCCATCTGTTTTCAGTGAGGTTGGTGCCGCCGTGGTCGGCACTGGTTTCATCGGCGCCGTCCACGTCGATGCCTTGCGCAGGCTTGGCGTGCGGGTGCATGGCGTGGTGGGATCGAGCAGCGCCAGAGGCAAAGAACGCGCCAGCGCCGCCGGGTTGCCGCCCGCGTACGAGTCGATGGAGGCGATGCTCGCAGACGAGCGCGTCGACGTCGTTCACATCACCTCGCCCAATCACCTTCATCACGCGCACGCGAAAGCCGCGCTCGAGGCTGGAAAGCACGTGGTGTGCGAAAAGCCGCTGGCGATGACGTCGGCCGAATCCGCCGACTTGCTCCGCCTGGCCGAGTCGAGCGGGCTCGTGCATGCCACCAACTTCAACATTCGCTTCTACCCCCTGTGCCAGCACCTGCGCCAGCTCGTTCGGGACGGCGGCCTCGGGGCGGTGAGGCTGGTCAGTGGGCACTACCTGCAGGATTGGCTGCTTCTCGACACCGACTGGAACTGGCGCCTCGACCCCAAGCTCGGCGGCTCGCTGCGCGCCGTCAGCGACATCGGCTCGCACTGGCTCGACCTGACGTCGTTCCTGGTTGGTTCGCGGGTGGCATCGGTGCAGGCCGACATGGAGACCTTCATCAAGGTCCGGCAGCAGCCAACAGGTCCCGTCGAGACATTCGCCACCGGTCGCGCCCGGGAGACAGTGGCTCGTGAGATCAACACCGAGGATTGCGCCACGATCCTGGTCCGCTACGAGAGCGGAGCGCTCGGTTCGCTGGCCGTATCACAGATCAGCGCCGGCCGCAAGAACTCCCTTCGGGTCGAGCTCGACGGCGCGAACGCGTCCGCTGCCTGGTATTCGGAGCAGCCCGATGAGCTGTGGCTCGGACATCGAGAGCGCCCCAACGAGGTGCTCCCTCGCGATCCCGGGTTGATGAACGCCGCGGGAGCCGCCGCTTCGTTTCTACCTGGCGGCCACATCGAAGGCTTCGCGGACACCTTCAGGGCGCTGTATCGGGCCGTGTACCAGGCCGTGCTCGACGGCGCTCCCGCCACCGACCGCTACCCTACGTTCGCGGACGGCCATGATGAGATGGTCGTCTGCGAAGCCATCGAACGCAGCGCGCGTGAGGGCAAACGCGTGCAGATCGAACGCCAACCCGCGCGATAACCTGGAGGAGCCATGACTTCGTTGATCGATCTCCTTTCATACGAGGACGTCGCCAAGACCATCGACCATTCGCTGTTGCGGCCAGAGCTCGATGACGCTTTCATAACCGATGGCTGCAAGCTCGCCGCGCGCTACCAGGTGGCGTCGGTGTGCTGCCGCCCCGCCGATGTCCCCCGCGCGGTCGAGCTGCTCGCCGGGACCGGCGTCGCCGTGGGCACGGTGATCGGCTTTCCGCATGGGGGCTCGACCACCGAGGCGAAGGTGTTCGAGGCCGAGCAGGCGCTGCGCCAGGGCGCGACCGAGCTCGACATGGTCATCAACATCGGTGCCCTCAAGTCAGGCCGCGACGCCTACGTCAGGGACGAGATCGCGGCCATCGTCGCGGTCGCGCACCCCGCGGGGGCGATCGTCAAGGTGATCATGGAGAACGCGTACCTGGACGATGACCAGAAGGTGCGCGGATGCAAGCTCGCGGAGGCGGCCGGCGCCGACTTCGTGAAAACGTCGACCGGCTTCGCGCCCACCGGCGCAACCCACGAAGACCTGGCCTTGATGAGGCGGTCGGTGTCGCCGCGCATCGGCGTCAAGGCGGCCGGAGGCGTGCGCACGCTCGACGGACTGCTCGCGGTCATGGAGCTCGGGGTCACACGGATCGGGGCGACCCAGACCGCGGCGATCCTGGACGATTTCAAGAGTCGAAAGGCGCTCGCCGCCGAGGCGCACCCCTCAGCGGCCGGCTAGCCGTCCCCGGGGCGAAATCAGCAGGCAGGTCGCCTCGCAGTTGCATGACTCGAAATACGGACCGGCGATCCGCCACGCCTCACTCATGGGGTCCAGCCGGTGACGAGCAGGGCCGCCGCCGCAACCAATGAGCCGGCACCGACCACGCGGCTCAGGGCCACGCCATAGCGCCAGTACTTCTCGGCGATGAACAGGATCGCCAGCACCGCCATCCAGCCCGCGCTCATGGCGCCGATGACCACGATGAGTCCCATCAAGGCCCAGCAGCAGCCGAGGCAGATCGCGCCATGCAGGCCGCCAAACCTCAGCGCGCCGATGGATCCGGCGCCGAAGTCGTGGGTCATGAAAAATCCCACGGGCGAGCGACATGATTTCAGGCAGGCGATCTTGGCCGGGCTGAGCTGGTACACGCCGACCGCGGCCAGGGTGACGGCGGCTAAACGCCACCAGGTCCCCGTGCCAATCCTCATCTGCAGGTCGGGCAGTGCCAGGTTGAAGGCGAGCGGGATGAGCCCCGCCGCCGCCCAGACGACGAGGTAGCCAAAAACGAATACGGCCACCAGGACAGCTCCGTTCGGGCGAGCCGCGGTGATCCGCTGATAGGCAACCGCCATCGGGGTTACGGACGGCACCATCATCGCCACCAGCATCACGAGCCAGGTGGTCATGAAGAGCACGCCGGCGGCGGCCGGCGATGCAGACCCCATGCCGGACGTCCGCAGCGGTCCCAGCATCAAAGCCCAGGCCCCAACGACCGCCAGGCCCAGGACTCCGACCGTTACCAGCGTGCCGCGGGCCGGGACGCCGTTGATCCGGCTTTCAGGTGCCAATCGACCCCCATATTAAGTTGACACGCGAGCGCGAAACCCGGTTCTGAAGAGTCAGTAGACTCGCGGCGATGAGTCCACGGGAAGACGTGGTCGGCCCGGTCGACCCGATGCAGGTGCCACGTTTCGCGGGCCCGGCGACATTCGCCCGACTACCGACGCTTGACTCGGTGGAAAAGGCGCAGGTCGCGATCGTCGGCGTCCCGTTCGACAGCGGCGTGGTGTACCGCCCGGGCGCGCGCTTCGGGCCTGCCGCGATCCGCGCTGGGTCCAGGATGCTACGTCCATTCAACGCCTGGACTGAGGCGGAGCCGTTCGCGCGCCAGATTGCGGACGCCGGCGACGTCGCGTGCACACCATTCGGGATAGAGCAGGCGATCGCGGAGATCGAACTGACCGCGAAACAGGTCGCCGAGCGTGCCGCCCATGTTCTCGCCCTTGGTGGCGACCATACGATCGCCCTACCGCTGCTCCGAGCGGCGGTCGCTCGCTTCGGGCCGCTGGCCCTGGTCCATTTCGATGCTCATCTCGACACCTGGAACACCTATTTCGGCGGCGCGCGATACACGCATGGGACTCCATTTCGCCGCGCCGCGGAAGAAGGGTTGCTCGACCTCGAGCACTCGGTCCACGTGGGGACACGCGGGCCTCAGTTCTCAGCCGAAGACCTGCGCTCGGATGCGGAGCTCGGCTTTCGGTTGATCGATGGAAGGGCAATCGACGCTCGCGGCGCGACCCCGATCGCGAACGAGATTCGCGAGCTGACCGGCTCAGCCCACGTCTATCTTTCGTTCGACATCGACATCCTCGATCCCGCGTTCGCCCCCGGCACCGGTACACCCGAGGCCGGCGGCTGGAGCAGCCGCGAGGCGATTTCCGTCGTGCGTGGCCTCGGCGGCATCCAGCTCGCAGGCGCGGACGTGGTCGAGGTGGCGCCCGCATACGACCACGCTGAGATCACCGCCATCGCCGCCGCGAACATCGCCTACGAGGTGCTCTGCCTGTTCGCGCTGGAGCCCTCGACGGGCTAGCTCCCGCTCCCCAGCCCTCCTCCAATGGGGAATACTTGAGTGCGCGCGCAAGTACCTGTTTTCAGGCAGATCTGTTCATCAAGGAGGAAATCGATGGGCACATGGAAGTTCGACCCGATGCATCTGCAGGTCGAGTTCTCGGCCAAGCATCTCGGCATGATGACGGTTCGAGGTCATTTCGCCGAGGTGACTGCGAGCGGTGACATTCAGCCGGACCACCCGGAACGCACTACGGTTGAGGCCACCATCAACACCGCGAGCATTCGCACCCACAACGAGCAGCGCGACAACGACCTGCGGTCATCAAATTTCCTCGAGATCGCCAAATACCCGACGATGACGTTCAAGAGCACCAAGATCGAGTTGGTGGGTACGGACAAGGCGAAGCTGACGGGCGACCTGACCATCAAGGGCAACACAAAGCCGGTGACTCTAAACGTCGTCAAGTACGGCGAGTTCAACGATCCCAACATGGGTCACCGGATCGGCTACGCGGCCGAGGGACAGATCAACCGCAAGGACTTCGGCATGAAGTTCGACATGATGTTGGACGGAAAGTTCATTGTCAGCAACGAGATCCAGATCAACATCGAAGGCGAGTTGCTCGAAGTGGCGGAGCCCGCGACGGCCGGCAAGTCCGGCAACGACGGCGACGCGGGCAAGGCAACGCGCTGACAAGCGCTCCCGAGTCGTCGGGCACTTAGCGCTCTCGACGACATCCTGCTCGCCGACCTCCTCGAGCCCGGCATCACGGTCATCGCGCAGGATCCGGCTGCAATGGGACGGGCAGCGGCGGAGCTGCTGTTCCGCCGGCTGGATGGCGACCGTTCGCCATCACAGCATCACATCGTCGCCACGAAGATGATCATGCGAGGCTCAGGCGAGATCCGGCCTTGATCGTCGTATGCGGCGAGGCGTTGGTCGACATCATCCCTGCCGGCGACGATACCCGGCGTCCTGTGCCGGGCGGCGGTCCGTTCAACACCGCGCGGGCGCTGGCACGCCTGGGCGCCCCGACGTCGTTCATGGGGCGGCTGTCGACAGACGCCTTCGGGGTCATGCTCGCCCACGAGCTCACAACGGACGGCGCCGACCTCTCACTCGTCAGCTACGGGCCCGAGCCGACCACCCTGGCCGTGGCCGAGCTCGACGGCGACGGCCTGGCGGAGTACGAGTTCTACGTGCACGGGACCTCGGCGCCCAACCTGCTGCTCGAGATGGTCCCGGCGAAGCTGCCCGCCGACGTGAATGCGCTGCACATCGGCACGCTGGGCCTGGTGCTGGAACCGATGGCCACCACCCTGGTAGAGGTGGCCCGGCGAGAGAGCAATGACCGGCTCTTGATGCTCGACCCCAACGTTCGGCCCCAGGTGGTGACCGATGCCGACGAGTACCGGAGGCGCCTCGACGGACTGGTCGCGCACAGCACCATCGTCAAGGCCAGCGAGAGCGACCTGGCCTGGCTTCGTCCTCAGCTCGATTGCGAGGCGGCCGCCGGCCGGATGCTCGATCTTGGCGCTCGCCTCGTCCTCGTCACTTTGGGCTCAGCCGGTGCTCTCGCCGTGACCTCATCCGGCACCGTACGGGTCGCAGCCCCCGAGGTCGAGGTGGTCGACACGATCGGCGCCGGCGATGCTTTTGGCGCCGGGGTCCTCGCCTGGCTGCACGATCACGACACGCTGCGGCCGGATCTCGTGCTCGATCGAGACCAGCTTGCGAGCATGCTCGGATTCGCATGTTTGGTGGCCGCAATCACATGCACGCGAGCGGGAGCCGATCCACCCTGGCGCGCCGAGCTCAACAAAGGCGCGCCGATTTAGATTTCGGGCGACTGCGACCACCGGCGCGATCGACAATTTGCAACCGATCGCTCAGCGGGATTAGGCTCAGGATCTGGCGCCGGCGCATCCGTGATGTCCGGTGTGGGGGGAGTCACCTTGCAGCAGTTCCGAGCGAGGAGGATTTGATGCGAAGAGTCTCTGCGATACCAATTGTGATTGCCGCGTTGATGGCGGCTACGGTGGCCACGGCGGCCCCAAACGACACCCGGGTCAGCTCCGGCAGCCCACCGTCGCCTTTCGCCCAGAACAAGCAGAACGAGCCGGCGATCGCCGTCGACGCCAACTCACCCAACGTGCTGGCGGCGGGCTCCAACGATGAGATCGACGTGCAGGGTTGCAACGGAAGCTCGTGCCCCTTCACGCCCGGAGTCGGCACGTCCGGCATCTACTTCTCGTTCGACTCCGGCGCCACGTGGACCCAACCGACCTATACGGGATGGTCGGCACGCCATTGCCTCAGTGGCCCATGCGCGCCGAAGGTCGGCCCCATCGGGACGCTGCCGTGGTATCTCGAGGCGGGCCTGGTCAGCGACGGCGATCCGGCGCTTGCGTTCGGTCCCCAGCCAGGGAAGAATGGATTCAGCTGGTCGAACGGCTCGCGCCTGTACTACGCCAACCTGACTTCGAACTTCGCCACCACCAAGGACAACGAGACCTTCCGCGGATTCGAAGCGATCGGGGTCTCGCGGACCGACGACCTTCGGGGCGCGGCGGCCGGCACGAAGGCCGCATGGCGGACGCCGGTAGTGATATCGCAGCAATCGACGACGACCTTCTCCGACAAGGAGCAGGTGTGGGCCGACAACGCTGCGTCGAGCCCCTTCTTCGGGACGGTATATGTGTGCTGGGCATCGTTCGTGGGCCAGGAGAAGGGCAATGCCGCACCCGCCGGCCTGCGCGTCGGCGTCTCTCATGATGGCGGCGACACCTGGAGTGAGCACCCGATCGGGGCGGCGGCCAACAATGGCCAGCGCAACCCGGTCGATGGCTGCACGATCCGCACCGACAGCCAGGGCAACGCCTACGTCTTCGGCATCGCCACCTCGGCAAGCGCCGGCAAAGAGCATTTCGAAATGATGTCGGTGTCGAGCAACGGCGGAACGAGCTGGTCGAGCCCGCGTCCGGTGGTCGGTCCGGTGTTCCAGCCCGGCACCCTCGACCCAGTTCAGGGCCGGCCCGTGATCGATGGCGTCGCCGGAGCGCGGAGTGACCTGGCGCCGGCGCCCAGCGTCGACATCGCCAATGGCGCGCCTACGGGTGCCGACGCCACCAACCGGATCGTCATGACCTATGTCAGCGGCAGCCTTGACGCGCCGCATGTGTTCTTCACCGAGTCGCCTGACCGAGGCTCGACGTGGTCGACATCGCGCGCGATCGAGTCGGCGGGCGACCGCGGCTTCTACACAGCGCCCGCGATCTCTCCGAACGGCACCGACGTCTATGTCGTCTACAACGCCTTCACGACGCCCTACCGCACCAACACCACCGACCCCCGTGCGCTCGTCGGCGTGGTCATGCACGCGGACGTGGCCGGGGCGGGCACTGGACCTTTCTCGGAGCTCAATCGCGGTACGCCGGGCGACCCACGCGGCTCAAGCGCCAACGCCCTCACCGATGAATTCCTCGGCGACTACGTCTACG
>VBHB01000122.1 GCA_005880315.1 Chloroflexota bacterium
AGCCTGAAATCAGTTGCTAGCGTCGCAGGGTCGGCCGGGTTCCACCCGGCCGTACTTTGTCCTAGCCACTCCGCGGTGTGGCAAGGAGAAACTTTTCAAATCAATCCCATCCGTATACCGGAATGGGCGCAGCCGCGCGCGAAGCGCCCGGCGATGAGGGAAAACCATCCGGGTTTTCCCTCATAAGTCATTCGAGCGTGAAGCGGATCGTGTTCTGGCCGATGGCGATGAGGTCGCCGTCGGTCAGCTGCTTGTCGATCACCGGCTCGCCGTTCACCAGCGTGCCATTGGTGCTGCCGAGGTCGCTGATCCAGAACGCGCCGGCCCGCACCTCGATGCGGCCGTGGCGGCCCGACGTGGCTGGGTCGGCGACCACCACGTCGTTGTCGGGCGCGCGGCCCAAGGTGACCATCTGATTCGGAAGGGCGATGATCCTGCCCGTAAACGGGCCTGTCTCGAAGCTGAGCTTGGCGGCGAACGCCTCGCCGGCCGCGATCGCCTCCGGCGGCATGGCCTGCAGCGAGACCGTCCGCCGGCTCTCTGACGGCATCTCGGTCGGTTGCCAGGCGGGAATGACCGACGTCGCGGCCTCGCCCGAGTCGGAATCGCTCGACCCGTTGTCCTGCATGCCAGGGTTGGTCGGCCACCGGAGCATCGTCGACGTGACGCTCTTGGCCGGTGCTGGCGGGGGTGTTTGGGCCGCAACGGGTTCGGGCTCAGGCTCTTCGACAACTGGCTCCGGGACTGGCTCAGGCTCGGCTTCGGCCATGACGGGCTCGGGTTCGGCCTCTGCCGCCACGGGCTCGGGCTCCGACACCATTGGCTCTGGCGCGATGGCTTCGACCGGCTCTGGTTCAACGGGGACCGCTTCCACCGGCTCAGCTTCGGGTTCACGCTCCGGCGCGGCTTCGGCGGCAACCGCCTCTGGCTCCGGCTCGGGCTCCGACCATGCCTCCAACTCGACCGGCTCCAGCGGTTCCGCGACCGGCTCCACCTCTTCCGCCGCTCGCTCCGGCTCGGCCGTTTCCAGTTGCGGCTCTTCGGCTACGGGCACAGCGTCGAGCGACGGCTCAGGCTCTGGAAATACCGGCAAAGCCGAGGTCGTGTACGGGTCCCCAATCACCGGCGCCTCGACCTCGGCCTCAGGCGCCTCGACCACGGTCTCGGCGACGGCGGGCTCGGCCTCCGCGACGTCAGGTTCGGGTTCTACAGCAGCCGGCAGGTCCTCGACGTGCACCGTTTCCAGGACCGCGGTCGGGGATGCTTCAGCGGCGTCGGGCATCCGAAGCGTTTCCAGCACCGTGGTCGGCCCGGACGCCTCGATCGGCGTCGCGACCTCGTCGTGCTGGATCGGAAGCACCTGCGTCTCGGCCTCTACGTCGGCCTCGGTCGACGCCGTCCCGAGGAAACGCTCGTACCACGCGGCGATGCGCTTCAACCGCTCGACGCGACGGTCCGGCCGTCCGCTACGCGAAAGATCGTGCGACTCCTCAGGAAAGCGGACCATCTCGACCGTCTTGCCGAGGAAGCGCATGGCGCCGAAGAGCTCTTCTGATTGGGAGATCGCGCAGCGAAGGTCCATCTCCCCGCAGCTCAGCAACAGGGGCGTCTGGATGTTCTGCACGTACCGAATCGGAGATCGCTTCCAGAGCTCGTCGAGGTCGGGCCACGGCGGAGGTCCGAGCTCGAGCGCGCCCCATAGCACGATGTCGTGCTGCGAGTACTCGCTGACCAGGTTGGAGATGGATCGCATCGCAACCGCGGCCGAGAAGCGATTGGTCTGGCCGATGACCCAGTTGGTCATGTAACCGCCATACGAACCGCCGCCGATGCCCAGTCGGCTTACATCGACGGTCCCTGTCTGCTCGATCGCCTGATCGAGCGCGCTCATGAGGTCGATGTAGTCCTTGCCGCCCCAGTCGCGGACGACCTGCCGCCGGAAGTGCTCGCCATAACCATCCGAGCCCCGCGGGTTGACGCAGAGCACCATGTAGCCCATGCCCGCGAGGATCTGGAGCTCGTGGAAGAAAGCCCACCCGTATTGCCCGTGCGGGCCGCCGTGCACCTCCATCACCAGTGGGTACTTCCGGCTTGGATCGAAGTCCGGAGGCCGGAACAGCCATCCCTCCAGCCGCCAGCCGTCGGGTGCCGTGAACGCGTGGCGCTCGGGCTGGGCCACATAGCGCTCGCGCAGCCATGGGTTCAGGTCGGTCACGCGCGCCTCGGCGCCCTGCATGAACATGTGCAGGTCCCCCGGATTGCTGACGTCCGAAGCGCACAGCGCGGTCACGCCGGAGGCGACGTCGAAGTCGTAGATGCGCCGCTGCCCACCCACCTCCTGGCGTGCGTTGCCCTCGAGGTCACATGAGTAGACCGAGCTCAAGCCAGGTCCGCTGGACAGGAAATACACACGATCGCCCTCGGGCGACCACACGAGCCTGGTGTTGTGGCCCGCGCGCATGTCGGTGATGAGGCTGTCGCCGACCGCTTGGTCGAGCCCGATGGTCAGGCACCGCTGGTCGCCGCCTCGAGCGGGCACGATCCACAGCCGCTCGATGAGTCCGGCGTCGAGCCCGTTCGGCGCGATGAACGCGATCAGGTCGCCGCGTGGACTCCACGTTGGCGAGGCCAGATAGAACCCACCGGCCAGCTTCGATCGCCTTCCGGCCAGGTCGACGACGTAGAGGTTGAGCGCACGCTGTAGGTCGGCATTCGGCTCGGCATTACCGGCGACCACCAGCCGGTCGCCGTCGGGCGACCAGTCAAAGCCGGACACGTCCCAGGCTCCTTTGGTGATCTGCGTAACGTCGCCGCCTGCTGCCGGCACTACGAAGAGGTGGTGATAGCGGCCGTCGACAAAGCCCTGGCCGTCGTGCTTGTAGTCGAGGCGGCGGGCGACCCGGGCCACCGGCGCTCGCCGGAGCTGGTCTTTGTTGTCTGGAGGCCGAGGATCGTCGACGATCGCGTCGGGGTCGGCGAGATCCGTGCCGATGAAAGCGATCTTGCTGCCGTCCGGAGACCACGTCGGGCTGCCGGCGCCCTCGGGCAGGAACGTGAGCTGCCGGGAGTCGCCCGGGCTCGTGAGATCGAGCGCGAAGACCTGGTCGACCGGGCCGCGCCGGCTGACGAACGCAAGGCGCCTACCGTCCGGCGACCACTCGGGCGAGTGATCACGCCTGGTTCCGCCGGTGGCCTCCGCGGGCTCAGGCTCGAGGAGGCGCCGGATCACGATGCGGCTGCGATTCTGGCGCGCCTCACCGTCCGCCCAGCTCAGCTGGTAGGCGACTCGCTCACCGTCAGGGCTGAGCCGGACGTGGTCGATCCACCGAAACTTGAAGAGATCCTCGGGGACAATCGGAGCGGGCATCCGGTACGCCGATTTAAGCAGCAAAGGGCCACCTATTGTGCGTTTGCTTAAAAGCGCGGGCCCGACCGAAGATCGCCCGGCGACGTATCTTCACTCGGTAGTTCCACTTTGATGAACATGACTAGCTGGCGCCCAGCCGCAATGCGCGGATTCGGCTGGGGAGCGCTCGCCGGCCTCGCCCTGGTGGCCCTGATGTATCTCGCCGCCCTCTTCATTGGCCTGCGCCCGCTACCGCAAGCGTTGAGTGGACCGGTCCTCGCCCTCATGCCGGGTCCGGTGTTCGGCTTCCTGATCGACACCCTGCAGCACGCGGGGAAGGTGGTCGAGGAGTTGGGCTTGATCGTGGCGATGGTGGTCGGGCTTGGCGTGCTGGGCGCGGCTTGGGCGGTTGCCGCTCGTCGCTGGCGCTTCCAGCAGTCCGCCCTGGTGTTTGCGGCGGCCGGCTGGCTGGTCGTGGTCGCCATCCTCCTCCCCGCATCGAATCTTGGTTTGGGTGGCCTCAACGACGGCGCGACCACTCCGATCGTCTGGGCACTCCTTTTCGCCGTCTATGGAGTCATCTTGCAGATGGGCTCGCCCAGTCCGATGCCCGATCAGGCTGACGCCGGCCGGCGGCGACTACTCGGTGCGGTCCCGCTCGCCATCGGTGCCGTAAGCCTGGGGGTGCTGGCGTTCCGCCTGGTCCCGGACTGGTACAAGGCGATATTCAATCCAGCTGAGGCCGGGCTCTCCGGTCCCTCACCCGAGATCACGCCGGTCGCCAACTTTTACGTCGTCTCGAAGAATTTCTACGGGAACGATCCAGTGGTGGCGGCAGCCGGATGGACTCTCAGCATCGGCGGCGCGGTCGACAAACCGATGAAGCTGTCGCTGGCTCAGCTACGCGCGCTGCCGAGCACAACCGAGTACGTGACGCTGGAGTGCATCAGCAACGACGTCGGCGGTGGGCTGATCAGCACGGGCAGCTTCACCGGCGTGAGCCTGAGCGTGCTGCTGGCGATGGCGAGCCCACGTGCAGAAGGCAGCTGGGCGGCATTCAAAGCGCGCGACGGTTATGCAGAAAGCCTGCCCATGAGCATGATCCAGAGCTCACCCGAGTACCTGGTGGCCTACGACCTAGACGGCGCCCCTCTGCCCGAGCTGCACGGGTTTCCGGCGCGCATCCTGCTCCCCGGCCACTATGGAATGAAGGGTCCGAAGTGGCTGGATTCGATCGACCTGGTCGATCGTGAGAGCGGTGGCTACTGGGAGGCGCAAGGCTGGGACCACAACGCGATTGTCCGGACGATGTCTCGCTTCGACATGCCGCGGGACGGCTCCATCGTGAAGCTCGGAGCCGTGACGGTCTCGGGTGTTGCATACGCCGGCGTGAAGGGAGTGAGCAAGGTCGAATACAGCACCGACGGCGGCCGAACCTGGTCGGCAGCCGACATCAAGCCGCCGCTCTCGCCTCTGACATGGGTCTTGTGGTCCGCGGCATGGACGCCGCCTGCAGAAGGCGCCTACACCCTGAAGGTGCGGGCCACCGACGGCAGCGGAGCGCTACAGGCTTCAACGAGCTCGATGAGCTTCCCCACCGGAGCCAGCGGCTATCACACCATCCACGTCAACGTCGCCCACGGATAGGGACTAACTCGGCAGCACTCCGACCGCGAACATGTAGCCGTTGGCGTCTTCCAGCCTGCATTCTCGCCAGCCGTGCGGAAATGTTTGCGTCGCCACGTTGACCGTGAAGCCATGCGCGCGGGCGCGGGCTTCGACCTCGTCCGGGTTCAAGCCCAGGATGCGAATCTCGGCCCCGGTGCCGCGCTTGCCCGGCTCCAAGAGGCGCGCGGTTTCCACCGGCGAGTGGTCCAGGGTGTGGTCGGCGTGGAGCATCATGTGCCACCCGCCTGGGCCCTCAAGCGCGGCGAAGTCCTCGTCGCCGTAGAGGAGGCGCAATTCGAGCACCTCCGTGTAGAAAGGCAGGCTTCCCGCCACGTCGCGCACGAGCAGGTTTACGGTGAGGCCGGTCAGAGTGCGCGCAAACTCGGGCGCCGGCATCCATGGCGTACCGGTGCGCTTACGGGTCACTGTTGGCTACTTCATCGCCCAGGCGGCTTTCACGGTGTCCCACGCCATTTTCAAACCGCCTTCCTTGCGGATCATCTTGAAGATCTTCGACTGCTTTTCCCACTTCGAGGTGCCGTCGACCCGGAAGAACTCGTCGAGCGCGCCATCGAGGATCTGCGGGTACTTCGCCAGCATCTGCGGGTTGTGCTCGAGCAGCGGCACCGCCTTGTCGTACTTCTTCATGTCGGCCATGATCCAGGAGCTGTCCAGCTTGCCCTTGTACTCGCGCAGGCGGCTCTCGGAAAAATCCTCGGTCTCCTTGGCGTGGATGACGGTCTCGCCCGCCAACTTGCCGGAGACCATCGCGAGGTTCGAGCCTTCGCGGTGGACGGGGTTGGAAAGCATCGCCGCGTCGCCGCAGACGAGGTAGCCGGGGCCGTACACCTTGGGGATGCCGCGGTAACCGCCCTCCGGGATGAGGTGCGCCAGGTACTCGACGGTTTCGGCGCCGCGCAGCAGCGGCTTGACGCTCGGATGGTTCTTGAAATGCTCCATTAGGTCGTTGGGACTGCGCAGCGTGGCGTTGAACTCACTGAGGAGCGCGCCGCCCCCGACCGACAGCGTGTCCTTGTTGGTGTAGATGAACATGAACCCGGACATGCCCATCGTCGAGTCCCCGAAGCATTCGATCGTGCAGCCCTCGCCGGACTCGCAGTTGAAGCGCTCCTCGATCAGTCCCGAGTCGAGCTGCATGATCTCCTTGACCGCCATCGCGACTTCGTTCCGCCTCAGCTTTCGGCGTAGCGGCTTCCCGTTGATGAGCGTCTTCTCCAGCAGGCCCGCGCCAAGCCCGATGCCTTCGCTAACGATGACGACCTCGGCGTGGAGGTCGTCGCCACGCCCGGTGCCGACACCGACGACGCGGCCGTTGCGAACGATGAGCCTCTCCACCACTGTCTCCGGGACGACCATCGCGCCGGCCTTCTCAGCCTGCTCCGCGAACCAGGGGTCGAAGCGGGCGCGCAGTACCGAGAACGAATGCGGATGCTCGCGATTGCGGAGGTTCTTGTAGTCGAAGCCGATGTAGGCCTTCGGGGTCATCATCCACCGTCGCTCTTCGATGATCGGGCGCTCCAGTGGTGCCTCTTTCCAGGCGTCGCCTACGATCTCTTCGAGGTAGTGGTTGTAAAGGATGCCGCCCATGACGTTCTTGGAGCCCGGCTGCGGCCCGCGTTCCAGCAAGGCCACCTGCAAGCCCGCCTTCGCCATCGTGTATGCGGCGGCGGTGCCGGCCGGCCCCGCACCGACCACGATCGCATCGAACCTCTCGTCGTCCGCCACTAGGGCTGATCGTAAATGAAGCTGGTCGGGCTCACTGGCGGCGCGGGGTCAGGAAAGTCGACGGTGGCGGGCATGCTGCGTGAGCTCGGCGCAGTGGTGGTCGACGCCGATGAGGCCACGCATGCCGTGTACGAGCCGGGGACTCCGGGTTTCGATGCGGTCGTGCGCGAGTTCGGGTCTGAGTTCGTGAGCGATGGTCGAATCGATCGCGGCAAGCTCGGCCAGCTCGTCTTCAACGACGAGGACGCGCGCAAGAAACTGAACTCCATCGTCCATCCGCTGGTTCGGGAATGGATGGCGCAACAGACGGCGCAGGCCGCGGAGCGCGGCGCTGAGGTGATCGTCCAGGACGTCCCTCTCCTCTTCGAGAATTCGCTCGAAAGCCTCTTCCCGACGGTGATCCTCGCCTACGTCCCAGCGGAGGTGCAGGTCGAGCGGCTGGTGACGGGCCGCGGTTTCGCGCCCGAGCGCGCCCGTTCGGTGATCGCCGCCCAGATGCCGATCGAGGCCAAACGCGGCCGAGCTCAGTACGTCATCAACAACAGCGGTTCTCGCGACGACACGCGCGGCCAGGTCCAGGCGGTGTGGCGCGAGCTGAAGGCGTGAGCCGCTAGACGACGCCTTCCCGGCGCAGCGACGCCAGCCTGGCTTCGTCCACATCGAGCTCGGCCAGGATCTCGGCGGAATGCTCGCCGAGCCCGGGCGCGTCGCGCCGGCGCCAGTCGTCGCGCATGAGCACGGCCGGCCGCACCTCGACTCCCCCTGGGCCGCTGGAGATCAGGCCCCGTGCGGCGATCTGCGGGTGCGAGGCCACGTCCTCGACATCGAGCACCGGCTCGCAGCAAACCTCCAGACCGGCCAGCGCGCGCTCCCACTCGGAACGGGTCTTGGCGATGAAGACGGCCTCCATCGCGCGATGCGTGCGCTCGCCGTCGTCGCCGGTTGCGTACTGCAGGTCGACGAGTTCGGGCTTCCCAATGGCCGTACACAGCTCGGTCCAGAACTTGGGCTCCAGCGCGCCGACGCTGTAACAACCGCCTCCTTTGCACTCATACACCCGGTAGCACGCGTACCGGCCGCCGAGTCGGTGGTCTCCCCTAGCCACCGGCTCGCCCGCCGCCATCTGCGCGAGGCCTAACGCCAGCCAGCTCACGGCCCCATCGGTCATCGACACGTCGAGCCACCGCCCTTCGCCGCCACGATGCACCCCGACCAGCGCGCCAAGGATCGCCACCGCCGGCTGCAGCCCACCGCCACCGATGTCGGCGACCTGTGCGGCGAGCGGAACCGGGGGTCGGTCCTTGCTGCCGTTGAGACCGAGCAAGCCGGCGGTGGCCACGTAGTTGATGTCGTGGCCCGCGCGCGACGCCATCGGCCCATCCTGCCCGTAGCCGGTGATCGAGCACATGACGAGGCGCGAGTTCCGCTCATGGAGCACCGGCCAGCCCAGGCCGAGGCGGTCCATGACGCCGGGGCGATTGCCCTCCACGAGCACATCCGCGCGGTCGACGAGCTTGAGCAGCAGATCGCGTCCAGCCTCCGACTTGAGGTTGAGGGTGAGGCTCCGTTTGTTGCGGTTGAGCGCGTTGAAAAGTACGCTCTGACCTTCGACGAGAGGAGGAGTCCAGCGCAGGTAGTCGCCGCCGCCCGGCTCCTCGACCTTGACCACGTCTGCGCCCATGTCGGCCAGCAGCATGGTGCAGAAGGCGCCCGGGAGCAGTCGTGTCAAATCCAGGACGCGAATCCCGCTCAGCGGCATTTCGACCTTCAATTCTGGTGCAGATTGAGGAGACACCCCAGGGCACTCCGTGCGTTAATAGGTCATGACGAGCGTCAACAGCATGCGTCCCAGCAACCAACCCCTATCCGAGATCACGATCAAGGTCCCCGCGCCTTTTGCGGGGATATCCGACCTGGGGTTCACAGCCCAGTACCGATCGCAGGGCTTTCAAGAGCCGCTGCGGGACGTCCCGCTCCTGATCGAGGGACCTCCCCCGCCTATGCGGCGCCTCGCCGAGCTCCTTCAGCTGCTGCGCAAGATCGACGGCTCGGCGTACTCCTGGACCGAACCGGTGATGCTGAGCGACGAGGTCGTGGTGCTCGCTTTCCGCGACCGCAGCCTGGCCGGGCAAACGCTCTCCGACGGAGCGCCCGCTCATACCTCGTACATCCTCAACCTCGTGCGTCCGGTCGTCTTCACGTTCTTGCGCGATTGCGCGGAGACGGCCCGGCTGCGCCTGGCCGACGTGATCGAGATGCGCGTCAGCGCCAAGAACGCGTCGGTCGCGGACATAGTCCTTCCGCTCGACGACATCGTGCGGTCGAATGGAGACCGCCTTCTGTGGGGTCTCGCCGGCTAGGGCGCTAGACGGTTACTTCGACGGGGACGGCGACGGCGAATGTGCCGGCGATGTCGTTGCCGAAGGCGACGGCGAGATCACCCCGCTGGCGCGCGCGCTGCTGGTCGTCGAGACGTTGGGAACCGCCACCGGGGTGGCGCCGGCGTTGGTGAAGTAAAGCGCTAGCGGCACCACGACCATGCCGACGAGCACGGTCAAGACAAAAGTGACGGCGCCCCACTCCCTCCGGATGAATGCCCAGTTCACGAAACGCGAATTCTAACGAGGTCTAAAAGTCGTCGTCGTCGCGATGGCCGGCGAGGCCTTCCTCTTCCTTCTTCTTGCGCTGGTTCAGGAGGCGGATGAAGTCCTGGGCGCGCGCGAGGGCCTTCCAGCGCTCCGGAAAGAAGTCCTGGACCAGGATCTGCCGGTCCGGCATCTGGTAGACGGTGACGCACCATTTGTTGAGGGTGCGCGAAACCTCGACCTCGAAGTCCTTCTCCGCGGTCTCGTACTTGACAACCTTGTCGTCGTCGAATCTTCTTCGTCCTGAAACAGCCATAGGTGCACCACTTGGGCGGGAATTCGGCTCATAGAGCGCCCTCAAAGTATAGCCACCTACCGGGACCCTCCAAACCTCGCCAAAACCGCCCGCGCTCTATTCGCCGAGCAGCTCTCTCAAGAGGGGCGTCAGCTCCTCGCGAAGGCCCTCCCGGCGCATCGCCAGGGTCAGGTTTGCCCGCAGGTAGCCGGGTACGGTACCCGTGTCGTAGTAGTCGCCCTCGAACTCCAACCCGACCACCGGGTGGGTACCGACCGTGCGCATGATGGCGTCCGTCAGCTGGATCTCGGAGCCCTCGCCGGGCGATCCTCGCTCCAGCTCGTTGAACACCGCCGGGGCCAGCACGTAGCGCCCGAGGATGGCGAGGTCGGAGGGCTCGGTGCCGGGCTTCGGCTTCTCGACCATGGCGGTCACGTTGTGGAGCCGGCCATTGGAGCCGTCGGTCACCACCACTCCGTAGCGTCCGACCTGGCTCCGGGGAAACCGCCGCACGGCCAGAACCGTGGCGCCGGTCTCATGGTGTGCGTCGATCAGCTGTTTCAGGCATGGCTCGGCGTCACCGAGGATGACGTCGTCGGCGAGCAGCACCGCGCAGGGCTCGCCTTCGACCAGCTTGCTCGCCGTCCACACCGCGTGCCCGAGGCCCAACGGTTCCTTCTGCTGGGTGTAGACGATGCGGACCCGGTCACTCAGGACGTCGACCTGTTTGAGGATCTCGAGAAGGTCGTTTCTCCCACGAAGGCGGAGGTAGTGCTCGAGCTCGAGCGAGCGGTCGAAGTGGTCCACGATGGCGCGCTTGCCACCGCCGGTGACCATGATCACCTCTTCGATCCCGCTCGCGATGGCTTCTTCGACGCCGTACTGGATCGTCGGCTTGTCGACCAGCGGCAGCATCTCTTTCGGCTGTGCCTTGGTGACGGGCAAGAACCGCGTGCCCAAACCAGCGGCCGGGAAGATGGCTTTGCGCACCCGGCCCGTCATTGTTGGAGACAATCTATAGCGTGAACGCATTCGACGCCATCACGCCTGGACTCGAAGGCCGGCTGGAGCGGGTCGTCGACGGCGAGCTGCTGACTCACCACGTCGGTGGAAGAGGCACGTTTGCGACCCCGGCGATGATCGGGCTAATGGAGATCACCAGCCACCGCTCGCTTGACGCTCTCCTGCCCGAGGGCCACACCACGGTCGGCTACGAGGTGCACGTGAGGCACGTCGCCCCCGCACCTCCCGGCAGCACGATCACGGTTACGACCAGACTGACCGAGGTCAAGGGCAACAAGCTCTATTTCGACGTCGCGTGTCACCTTGGCGAGGTGCTGGTCGGCTCCGGCACCCACAAGCGGGCCATCGTGCCCGCGGATTTCTAGCCGGGTTTCGGCCTGGGCTTCTTTCGCTTGTCCGCGATGTGCTGCGCGAGCTTCTTGAGACCCGGGTTGACCGCAATCACCTCGGGTCCCCGAACCTTCTTGTCCCGGTGTTTGACGTGTGCACTTTCCCGCGGTTCGATCCGGTCGAGCTCGTCAGTCATGCACCTATCATTGACCGAGCGTTGAGGGAAGTCGAGTCCGACATCGTTGGGGTCACCCCCAGTTCGGTGGAGGCGGCCGCGCTTGATTTGGCCAAGTACCTCGCCCCCACTCCTCTGCAGTACTCCCGAGCGTTCACGGACAAGGCGCGGTGCTACGTCCATATCAAGATCGAATCGATCCAGCCCATCCGCGCCTTCAAGGTGCGCGGAGCGCTCACCAAGGTGATGAGGATGCATCCCGAGGAGCGCTCCAAGGGCGTGATCACTGCGTCAGCCGGAAATCACGGCCAGGGCGTCGCCTACGCGGCGGCGACCTTCAAGATCCCCGCCACCGTCTACGTCCCCGAGACCGCCAACCAGCTCAAGGTCGAGGCGATCCGCCGCCTCGGTGCAGAGGTCGTCCCTGCCGGCCGCAACTACAACGACGCCTATCTCGAGGCCATGCGCCACCAGGAACAGGGTGGCGCCACCTTCGTGCACGCCTTCGACGACCCCGACGTCGTCGCCGGCCAGGGCACCATCGCCGTCGAGCTGCTGCGCGACCTCGAAGACGTGGACACCGTCCTGGTGCCAATCGGCGGCGGCGGGTTGATCGGCGGCATCTCGCTCTACTTGAAGGAGAAGAGGCCGCACGTGAAGGTGATCGGAGCCGAGCCGGCGGGCGCCGACGGGATGTACCGCTCGCTGAAGGCGGGGCGGATCGTGACCCTCGAACGCGTCAACACCATCGCCGATGGGCTGGCCGCCTCAGCGCCTGGAAAGCTCACGTTCGAGCTGGCCAAGCGCTATGTGGACGAGGTGGTGATCGTGCAGGAGGCGGAGATGCTGCGCGCGATAAGGCTGGTGTTCGAGTGGGAGCACCTGCTCGCCGAGCCGGCGGGGGCCGCTGCCCTGGCGGCGCTCCTGTATCACTACAGCCCAAGCCCGAACGAGAAGGTGGTCGTCATCCTCTCTGGAGCGAACGTCACCGACGAGGTCATGATCCGCGCCCTCAAGTCGCGCTGAGCGCGCTACG
>VBHB01000123.1 GCA_005880315.1 Chloroflexota bacterium
GACCAAAGCGGTCGTCGACGGCCGGGTCATCGACACCTACAAGGCGCGTAACCTCTGGAAGGACATCGCCGAGGCGGCATGGATCTGCGGGGACCCGGGGCTGCAGTTCGACTCCACGATCCAAGACTGGAACGTGGTCCCGAACACGGGCCGCATCAATGCCACCAACCCGTGCTCGGAGTTCGTCTTCCTGGACGACACCGCTTGCAACCTTCTGTCCCTGAACCTGATGAAGTTCCAGACCGAGGACGGCAAGGTCGACATCGATCGGCTTCGGCGCGCCGTCGACATCTGCTTCACCGGCCAGGAGATCATCGTCTCCAACGCCTCCTATCCCACCCCCGCGATCGGCAAGAACTCTGAGGCGCTTCGTCCCCTCGGGCTTGGTTACGCCAACCTCGGCGCCCTGCTCATGTCGATGGGCCTGGCTTACGACTCCGATGAAGGCCGCCGCTTCGCCGGCGCCATCACGGCGATCATGACCGGGCGCGCGTTCGCACAGTCGGCCCGCATGGCGCAGGTGAAGGGTCCGTTCAGCGAGTACGCGAAGAACCGAGAGCCGATGCTCCGGGTCATGGAGAAGCATCGCCAAGCGGCACACCAGCTGCCAACGTCACCGGAGTCGGCTGAGGTGGTCGACGCCGCCCGCGAGACGTGGGACGACGCCGTCAAGCTCGGGCGCCAGCACGGCTACCGCAATGCCCAGGCGACCGTCCTCGCCCCCACCGGGACGATTGGGCTGATGATGGACTGCGACACCACCGGCATCGAGCCCGACCTCGCGCTGGTCAAGTACAAGAAGCTGGTTGGCGGCGGCCTGCTGAAGATCGTCAACGGCACCGTGCCCGCCGCCCTCCGCAAGCTTGGCTACGACAGCAAAGAGGTCAAGGACATCGTCGAGTACATCGACGAGAACGACACTATCGAGGGAGCGCCGCTGCTGCAGGAGGAGCACCTGAAGGTGTTCGACTGCGCGTTCAAGCCGGTCAAGGGCATGCGGTCGATCGCGCCGATGGGCCACGTCCGGATGATGGCCGCGGTGCAGCCGTTCATCTCCGGCTCGATGTCGAAGACAGTCAACCTCCCCACCGAGGCCACGATCGAGGAAATCCAACAGACGTACATGGAGTCGTGGAAGCTTGGCCTCAAGTGCATCGCCATCTACCGAGATGGGTGCAAGCGCTCACAGCCGCTCTCGACCTCGCTCAAAGACAAAAAGCAGAAGGTTGCCGAGACTGCCGGACCTGACTACCGAGCCGTGAGGCGTCGGTTGTCCGACGAGCGCAAGTCGATCACACACAAGTTCGACATCCAGGGCCATGAGGGCTACCTGACGGTCGGCATGTTCGAGGACGGCCAGCCGGGCGAGCTCTTCGTGACCATGGCCAAGGAAGGCTCGACCATCTCGGGCCTCATGGACGCATTCGCGACCCAAACCTCTTACGCACTGCAGTTCGGCGTGCCGTTGAAGTTCATGGTCGACAAGTTCAGCCACATGCGGTTCGAGCCATCCGGGTTCACGAAGAACAAGGAGATCCCGATCGCGAAGTCGATCGTCGACTACATCTTCCGGTGGATGGCCAGCCACTTCCTGCCGGTCGAAGACCAGGACGAGGCGGGCGTCATCCGCCGTGACGCCCCGGCACCGGCACCGGCTCCCGTTGCCACTACCACCACGCCGCAGAGCGAGCTGAAGGTGATCGCGACTCCCGCGAACGGGATCCAGAAGATCGCCTTCATCAACACCGACGCGCCGGCTTGCCCGGACTGCGGCGCGATCACTGTGCGCTCGGGCTCCTGCTACAAGTGCCTGAACTGCGGAGCGACGACCGGCTGCAGCTAACCTGAGTAGTCTCGACTTCAGGCCGGCCTAACCAGCCGGCCTTTCTTTTTTGCCCCCGAATTCCGCACGTCTGACGCCAAACGGGCCCATGAAACGCGAGTGACACGCACGTTTGGCGCCAAACGGGCGGAATTATCTACGCGTTCGGAGAGTCGAACGTAACCTCGATCAGCGGGCTGTAACGGACCATCCGTTCAAGGTCGTCACGGCCCCACGCGCGCGCGACGTGAGGCAGGATCGCCCGGCGCTCGGTATCGTCGTCGACGACACGCGCCTTGGCCGGCAGATCGGCACGGGTCCCGCCTTTCAGGTGAAACGTGAGGTGCGGGTCCTTCTCGAGATTGAGCAGCCACTTGCGCTTCCGCGCATAGGGCGTGCCGCTGATATAGATGCGACCGTCGATGTTGTGGAAGACGATCTCGATGCGACGGGGCTCGCCGCTTCGCCGGCCCGTGGTGGTGATGTCGATTGTGTGCCCGCGCTCTAGCGCCGCCTCGATTGCGTTCTTTGTAGGAGCCATGTCCTCCAACCTTCTATCACTCGATCCGAGCTTGTATTCCGCTCAGGCGGTCGCGGAGGCCGGACAGGATGGGGTGAAGCTGATGCGCGCCATTCACATGGCTGGTGTCGAGGCCCCATTCCCGCTTGGCCAAGACGAACGGATGACTCTGCTCGCCGCCGAATGCACCATGCCCGCCCGCCTGGTTCTCGAAGTTGACCTGGCTGGGGCCCTTGAAAGCTCCGAAGAACACGAAATCTCCTGCCTGCTCGAAGGAGTTGAGACGAATGAGCTGGTCGTAGAGGATGTCGGCGTCGTCGTAGGCGCCGAGCATTTCCTTGACGGCTTCGCCGCGCTGAAGGCCTGAGGCCGTGAAGAACATATCGTCGCTCTGCCCTCGTGCCATGACCAGCGCTATCCGTTTCTGGGACGCGAGCCTTTTGACCAGATCAGGAAAGCGCCGCTCCAGGTCTTCGAACGAGAGCCGGCGCCGTTCATCTGCGAGATACAGGTGACCAAGGCCGCCTGAATAGGTGAGGTGGACCCGCCCCGTCGCATGTTCGCGCTGGGCGCCGAACGCCTTCCCTTTCATCTCGACCACGTGGAAACCAGGCATCCATCCCGCGACCAGGCGGCCGAGGTGCACACCGTCCTCTCGATAGAAAGGTTCCGTCTCGATCTGCCCGTGGTCCGACAGGACCACCAACTGGTAGCGCCCGTTGCGCATGCCAGCGATTTTCTCGATGGTTCGGTCGACATGCCTGAGGATTCGTAGCGAGTGCTTGTCGGCGGGTCCGAACGCATGACCCGTCTCGTCGAACGCATAGAAGCCGGCGTAAATGGGCGAGAACCCCTCACCCATGGCCTTCTCGACCGCAAAGCGCGTCAGGTGGTGAACGAAGATTTCCTCGAGGGCATCAGTGAGGACGTAGGGACGCGCTGGGTGGCGCCCGCTGAGGCGAGCCGTCACGTACGTCGCCACCGTCCGCCAGATCGACGTCAACGTGTTCCACACCCAGTCCCCGAGGTGCACGGGGTTGGCGAGGTAAGGCAGCAGTACACGCCATGCTGATCGGGATCCCTGCTGCTCGCCATAGCTGCGTTCCTGATACGAGATGCCGAAGTCTTCAGCCGCTCCGGCTGGGTAGCAGGCGGCGATGCAGGCGCCTCCCTCGGTGAGCGGCCGGCAGCCCTGGAAGTACTTGTCCGCCACATTCTTGAACGTTGACCTGGCCCCGAACTGCACCAGGACCTGCCGCTCCCGGTCCCACCATCGGAAGCTCGGTATCTCGGAGTTGTCGCCGTAGAGGATGCCGGCCTGCGCAAACGGCGTCGTCGACGGGACGCCGCAGCGGTATCGATGGATCGTATAGCCCTCTTTGTCCATCAGGTGCTTGGTGAACGGCATCAGGCCCTGCCTTAGGGCCTCTTCGAGGGAGTCGGCTCCAAGGCCGTCGATGTGCAGCACCACCAAGGCGGAGCCCATCGTGCCTCAGTGAGCCCGCGGGTTGATCTCGGCGAACACCGGCAGATGGTCGGAGGCGCGCACCTTCAACGTCCAGGCTCGGTGTGAGACGGGAGTTGCTGTCCGAGCGTAGATCGCATCCAGCTTCTGGCCGGTCCAGTGTGTGCGGCGAATCCCGGCGGTCACGTTCACCAGGCCCGCCGACCTCGCCGCGGCTGCCAATCGGCGCCAGACCTGGACCCGCGCCGGTCCGAATGTGTTGAGGTCACCGGCGACGATCTCCATCGACACCGGTTCGCGTCCGGCCATGTGAGTGACGACCGTCTTGAACTGCTCGAGCTTGTGTGTGAAACCGATCACGTCCAGGTGCAAGACGTAAACGCGCAGCGTGTCGGACTCGACACAGAGCGCCATGCGCGCCTGCGGAGGCGCGGCGCGCAAGAGCGTCCGCTCGACGGGACGAACCTCGACGTCGCCGGGGCCTGGCAAGGGGACCACTTCGGGGCTTCGACCCGACTGGAAGAGGCCGTGCCTCCAGATCAAGGCGTTTGCCTGACTCTTCTCGCGCCGAACCTGCGCAGTGGCCTGGAAGGATCGATATCCGGGGCCCAGCGCCTCCGCAATCGCCTCGGCATCGGCCCGCCCATCGTGCACCGACGCCTCCTGCAGAGCGAAGAGGTCCACTGAGGCGAAGTCTGGCTGGCTGCGTACAGCATCTACAACTCGATCCAGGCGCTTGCCCAGCTGGATGTTCCACGTGCAGATGCGCACCCCATCAGCATCACACCCGCCGCGCGCGGAAGTCGACGAGGGACCGGCGCTGGCGGCCGGCCTCGTCGAAATTGTCCGGCCGAAGCCAAGCCTCGAACGCCGAGCGGACCGCAGGCCACTCGCCGTCCAGAATCGAGAACCACGCCGTGTCACGGTTCCGGCCCTTGACCACGAGGTGCTGCCGGAAAACGCCTTCGAAGGTGAAGCCGAAACGTTCCGCGGCGCGCCGCGAGCGATCGTTGAGGGCGTCGCACTTCCACTCGAGGCGCCGGTACCCGAGGTCGTCGAATGCGTGCTTCGACATGACATAGATCGCCTCGGTCGCCAATCGAGTGCGTTGGAGACGTGGGGCAAACCAGATGTGCCCGATCTCGATGACCCCATGCTCAGGAGCGATGCGCATGAAGCTCGCCATGCCCTGCGGCGTGGCCGTCTCAGAGTCGAGGATCGCGAAAAAGAGTGGATCGGTGGAGACGGCGCACCCGTCGAGCCATGCCTTGAAGGCCTCCTGGCTCGCAAAGGGGCCATAAGCTAGATGTCGGAACAGGAGATCGGCATCGCCGCCATGCGAGGCGGCAAACAACGGCTTCGCGTGACGGGCTGGATCAATTGGCTCCAGGCGAACTGTCGAACCGACGATCGGGGCCCGCGCAGGTGATTTCGCGGGAGTCCAGTCGAGGCTCAAGGGGCGCAGGATCTCGAATAAGCGGACACTGGTGGGTGTTCTCGTCCTTCGTCAGGGAAATCACGGGCTGAAGGGGGTTAGAGATGAAGATCGCAATCATAGGGGCGGGGAACGTTGGCAAAGCCCTGGCCAAGTCAAGCCTCCGCGGGGGTCACAAGGTGACCATGAGCGCGGCCAGCCCGGAGAACGCAGCCAAGGCTGCCAAGTCCGTCGGCGCACACGCCGCCTCTTCCAACGTCGAGGCCGTCAAAGGTGCCGACATCGTCATCATTGCCGTGCCGTACGACAAGCTCGGCGATGTCTTCCGCGGACTCGGATCGGCTGTCGACGATACGATCGTCATCGACGCGACCAACCACATCAACACCGAAAATCCCGCCGAGGTTCTGGGGGCGCCATCGAACGCCGAGGAGATCCAGAAGCGTCACCCAAAGGTCCGTGTCGTCAAGGCGTTCAACTACGCATTTGCCTCGCGCATGGCCGACCCCACCGTGGACGGCATCCGCCTCGACGGCTTCGTCGCCGGAGAGGACCAGGACGCCAAGGACAAGGTGCTCGAGCTCGTGGAGTCGATCGGCTTCCGCCCGGTAGACGCCGGTCCGCTGGTCATGGCCCGCGTGCTCGAAGCGATGGGGCTTTTGAACGTCACCCTTCAGATCCGCCACAACTGGCCGTGGCAGAACGGCTGGAAGCTGGTCGGGCCGCCGGCGTAAGGTCTACGACAACAAGGATGAGCACCAAGGCCCCAGATCAGACCGAGTACGAAGCCCGAGTCACCCCCCACGAGCGCGCGCCGCGGTCAGTCGCACCCGGCACGAGAATCGGTCATGTCCATCTCAAGACTGCCGACATCGAGCGGGTTCACGCGTTCTATGTCGGCATCCTCGGTTTCGACGTGATCTTCCAGATGAAGGATGCGCTGTTCCTATCCGCGGGCGGATATCACCACCATCTCGGCTTCAACACCTGGGAGTCGAAAGGCGGATCTCCCCCGCCTCCCGGCACGACGGGCCTGTACCACGTTGCGATCCTCTATCCGACCCGAGCCGACCTCGGTGACGCGCTTCGACGCCTGGCCGAAGCCGGCTGGCCGCTGGACGGCGTCAACGATCACGGCACGCACGAAGCGCTGTACCTCCGCGACCCCGATGGCAATGGGCTCGAGCTGGCGTGGGACCGGCCGGAGGACCAATGGCCGCGTGACAAGGACGGACATCTCAGCTTCGCTGGCCACAGGCTCGATCTAGAAGGTTTGCTGAAGGAGGGCCTGGAGGCCGCGCCGAAGTCCGAGTAGCCCTGCAGAGCCCGCTATTTGGCCCCCGACACCCCTCCATCGATGACCAGGCCCGACGCCATCACGAAGCGCGACTCGTCCGAGGCCAGGTAAAGCGCCGCCGGCGCGACATCCTCCGGCCGGCCCAGCTCACTTGTCAGCTGGCGCTTGCGGATGGACGCGTATCCCTCCTCGGGATCTGTGTACGACTCTTTGATGTATCGCTCCACGAACGGCGTGAGGATGGTCCCCGGCAGGAGGGCGTTGACTCGGATCCCATGCTGCGCGAGGTCGACCTGCATCGACTTCGTCATGGACAGGACGGCGCCCTTCGAAGCCGCATAGGACACGCGTCGCGCGAGGCCGATCTCGGCGATGCA
>VBHB01000163.1 GCA_005880315.1 Chloroflexota bacterium
CACCGAGATCCCGTCCCTGCTCCGCCCTCTGTTCGAGGCGTACCGGGCCGAACGGACGACGAACGAAGGCTTTGGCAACTGGACCAACCGAGTCGGATTCGATGTGCTGCGCGACGCGTTGGTGTCGGAGCGGACCGCATGAACGCGATCGCGCCCCCCGAGGTGATGTCCGGCGCTGAGCCCGAGAATGTGTTGCGCTGGGCCTTCGACTCGTTTCCTCGACTCGTGATCGTGGCCAGCTTCCAGGCGGAGTCGTCGGTCATCATCGACATGGCCTCGCACATTCGCAAGGACGTGCAGGTCCTCACTCTGGACACGGGTCGACTGCCCCAGGAGACGTACGACGTCATCGATGGCGTGCGCGATCGCTACGCCATCGACATCGAGGTGGTGTCTCCTGACTCTGGCGAAGTTGCCGATATGGTTCGCGGCCGCGGAGTCAACCTGTTCTACAGGTCCCAGGAGGAGAGGCGGTTGTGCTGCGACGTACGCAAGTCAAGGCCGCTCGCGCGTGCCTTGCGCGGTCACGACGCCTGGATCACCGGGTTGAGGAGGGAGCAGGCCGCGACGCGCACCAACACGCCGGTCGTCGCCTCTGACCCGGAACACGTAGGCCTGACCAAGATCGCGCCGCTGGCTTCGTGGTCTAAGGACCAGGTGTGGGCCTACATCCTCGAGAACGACCTGCCGGTGCACCCGCTGTACGAGCGCGGCTACACCTCGATCGGCTGCGCGCCATGCACCCGAGCGACCACGGCCGGCGAGGACGAGCGTGCGGGTCGGTGGTGGTGGGAGCAGGGCGGTGTCAAGGAATGCGGTCTGCACTGGAGCGGAGCCAAGTGAGGCTCGCCGTGGTCATGGCAGCGACGCTTCTCCTGGTCGCGTGCGGGCAGGTCGTCGACTCCGCCGCGCCGGGGCCAGACACCGGGCCGCTGACGATCCGGCTGGGATACTTCCCGAACCTGACTCATGCACCGGCGCTGGTCGGGCTCAAGAAGGGCCTGTTCGCGACCGCGCTCGGCCCCGACGTAACGCTCGAAACCCATGCATTCAACGCGGGCGGCGACGCCGTCACCGCCATCCTTTCCAGCTCGATCGACGTCACCTTCGTCGGTCCGAACCCGACGACCAACGCGTTCGCGCAGTCGCACGGCCAGGCGATCCGAGTCATCGCGGGCTCGACCTCGGGTGGTGCACAACTGGTCGTCAGGCCCGGCATCAGCTCCATCGCGGCGCTGAAGGGCAAGAAGATCGCCGACCCACAGCTCGGGGGCACGCAGGACGTCGCCCTGCGATGGTTTCTCCAGAACCACGGCTTCAAGACCGACACCGCCGGCGGCGGTGACGTGAGCATCCTTCCGCAAGACAACGCGCAAACGCTGACCGCATTCAAGCAGGGCAAGATCGACGGCGCGTGGGTGCCGGAGCCATGGGCGAGCCGCCTGGTCATCGAAGGCAATGGAGCCGTGCTTGTCGACGAGCGGGACCTGTGGCCGCAGGGCAAGTTCGACACCACCAACCTCATCGCCCGGACCAGCTTCTTGCGCGCACATCCGAAGCGGGTCAAGGCGCTGCTGGATGGCCTGTACGAGTCCATCAGCTATTTGAGCTCGAACCCGACCGAGGCGCAGAAGGTCTCCAACGATGCACTTGGCGATCTCACCGGCAGGAAGCTGGCCGCCGGCGTAGTGAGCGCGGCGTGGCCCCACATGACATTTACCGTGGACCCCCTCGCCGATACCCTCAAGGCCTCGGCGGACCACGCGCACGCCGTCGGGCTGCTTGGCGCGGTCGACCTTCGCGGCCTCTACGACCTGACGCTCCTCGACCAGGTGCTCGCCGCACACAACCTGCCGGCGGTGAGCGGGTCGTGAGCAAGGTCCTCGAGCTCTCGGACAAGGGGCATTCGGTCAGCGTCGAGGCGCTGACGGTTGCGTATCCACACGACGATCGGCTGCTCATCGCCCTTCAGGGCGTCGCGCTCGAGGTTCAGCGCGGGGAGCTGGTCTGCGTCGTCGGCGCATCCGGGTCGGGCAAGAGCACGCTCCTGAACGTGCTCGCCGGTCTCGAGCGGCCGACGCGGGGTCGGGCCCACGTCCACGGCCACGTGGCGCTGATGTTCCAGGAGGCGGCTCTGCTGCCGTGGCTCACGGCGGCCGGCAACGTGGAGCTCGCGCTGGAGCTGAGGGGGATCAAGCGGTCCGAACGCAAAGCGATCGCGGACGAGCTGCTGCACCGCGTTCATCTGGACGGATTCGAGCGGCGCCGGCCGCACGAGCTTTCGGGTGGCATGAGGCAGCGGGTCGCGCTGGCCCGTGCGCTCGCCCAGGACGCGGACGTCCTTCTGATGGATGAGCCGTTCGCGGCCCTCGACGCCATCACGCGCGACCTGCTTCATCAGGAGCTGGAACGCCTGTGGCGAGAAACCGGTCTCACCATCCTTTTCGTCACGCACAACGCCCGCGAAGCGGTGCGCCTCGGCGACCGCGTGCTCGTGTTCACGAGCCGGCCCGGGCGGGTCGCGCATGAGGTGCGCGTCGACCTGCCGCGGCCGCGCAGCCTCGACTCACCCGAGCTGGCCGTGATCGCGGGCCGCATCACCGACCGCCTGAAGCACGAGATGGCACGGACTTCTGATGGCTGAGATGGCGGTCGAGCTGGATCGGGTGGAGGTCGACGACCTGGACCCGCGGCCCCGCGTCTCGCGGCGGCTGCGCGTGTGGTCCAGCCTGTGGCCGAAACTGGTCGCAGTCGCACTCGCGATCGGTCTTTGGCAGGTCGTGGTATGGGCTGGGTGGCAGCCTGACTACGCTCTGCCCGGCCCGGGCCCGGTTTTCAAGCGGCTCGCGCAGGACCTGGGCACGGCCAACTTCGACCTGGGGGTCGCGGTCACCCTGCGTCGGGCGCTGTTCGGCTACGCGATCGCGGTCGCGATCGGAAGCTTGGTCGGAATCCTGGTCGCGCGCGTGATCGTGCTGCGTAAGGCGATCGGGGCGGCGATTCTCGGCCTGCAGTCGATGCCGTCGATCGCCTGGTTTCCGCTGGCGATCCTCCTGTTCGGCCTCAACGAGACGGCTATCTTCTTCGTGGTCATCCTCGGCGCCGCTCCCGCGATCGCCGGCGGGCTGCTGAGCGGTGTCGACCACGTCCAGCCGCTGCTCGTCCGCGTCGGTCGCGTGATGGGCGCTCGCGGGCTGGGGCTGTATCGACACGTGATCCTCCCGGCCGCGCTGCCCTCTTTCGTGGGCGGCCTGAAACAGGGCTGGGCCTTCGCGTGGCGCAGCCTCATGGCCGGCGAGATCATCGGCATCGTGGGCCACCAGTTTTCGATCGGACAGCAGATCCAGGTCGCCAGGGACTTCGCGGACTCCGAACAGCTCCTGGCGATCATGGTTGTGATCTTCGTCATCGGCATCGTCGTCGACAGCCTTTTCGGCACGCTCGACACGGCGATCAGGCGCCGCTGGGGCCTCCTTGGTTCCGAAGCATGAGCAAGGGCTTCGTGGTCTGGTTCACAGGGTTATCCGGGGCCGGAAAGTCGACCGTAGCCAACGCGCTGGCCGCCGAGCTCGCGCGCCGGGGACGTCACGCCGAGCTGCTCGACGGGGACGAGGTGCGTACTCATCTATCGAAAGGGCTGGGCTTCTCGAAAGAGGACCGGGACACCAACATCCGGCGCATCGGCTACGTGGCGCGGTTGGTCGCCCGCAGTGGCGGCGTGGCGATCACGGCCGCCATCAGCCCCTATCGCGACGTCCGCGACGAGGTCCGCGCTCAGACGCCGGGCTTCGTGGAGGTCTACATGCGCTGCCCGATCGAGACCCTGGCGGAGCGCGACGTCAAGGGGCTTTATCGCAAGGCGCTCGCCGGCGAGATCGCCAACTTCACCGGCGTCAGCGATCCGTATGAGGAGCCTTTGCACCCCGAGGTTGTGTGCGATACCTCGCGCGAGACCGCGGATGAATCCGTGGCGAAAGTCCTGGATGTCCTCGAGCGCCTCGGCCATCTGCCTCGCAACGTACGGGAGCGACTGCCGGAAGGCGACGAGCTTCAAGCGCTGATCGCCGAGGCCCGCACCCTGCCCCGGCTGGATGTGGGCCAGCGCGAGCTGTCGGACCTGTTCATGCTCGCGACCGGCGGGCTTGCGCCACTGGATTCATTCATGGGCGCCGACGACTATGCCGCCGTCATCACTGCCGGCCGCCTTGCCGCGGGTGAGCCGTTCACGGTTCCCATCGTCCTGCGCGTTGAATCGCCGCCCAGGGCCGAGCGCATCGCGCTGTTCGTGGCCGAGCAGCCGGTCGGGATCGTCGACGTCGCCGCCGCATATCGCACTGACGCCGAAGCCGAGGCTCTCAGCGTCTACGGCACCGATGACGACGCTCACCCTGGAGTGCGCGTGCTCAAAGAGGCGGGTTCATGGGCGATTGCCGGCGGCGTCGTCGCGCTCGCACATGCGGCGTCCGGGTTCCCGGAGTACGACCTGACGCCCGAACAGGTCCGCGCCGTGAAGAGCTCGCGTGGGTGGATGACCATGGTCGGATTCCAGACGCGCAACCCGGTCCACCGCGCCCACGAATACCTGCAGAAGGTGGCCCTGGAGTCGGTGGACGGCCTGCTCCTCCATCCGCTCGTCGGTGAGACCAAGAGCGACGATGTCCCTGCCTCGGTGCGCATGAGCTGCTACGAGGAATTGCTGCGCAACTACTTCCCGCCCGAGCGCGTGCTGCTCGCCACGAACCCGGCCTGGATGCGTTATGCCGGCCCGAAGGAGGCTGTCTTCCACGCCATCGTGCGGCGCAACTACGGCTGCACGCATTTCATCGTCGGCCGCGACCACGCGGGCGTCGGCAGTTACTACGACACGTATGCCGCCCACCGCATCTTCGACCAGTACGCGGACGGCGAGCTCGGAATCGAGATCCTGCGTTTCGAGCACACCTTCTATTGCGCCGTCTGCGGCGGGATGGCGTCGTCGCGGACCTGCCCACATCCGCCCGAGCAGCACAAGACGCTCAGCGGCACCGCCGTCCGCAAGCTGCTGGCCGAGGGCAAGGATCTGCCGCCCGAGTTCACGCGACCGGAGGTGGCGAAGGTGCTGCGCGACGCCGCGACTGAGGAGGCCACCGCTTGAGGTATTACCCCGTCTTCCTAGACCTCGCGGGGCAGCGCTGTGTGGTCCTGGGCGAAGGCAAGTTCGCGATCGAAAAGGCAGCCTCGCTCCGTGAGGCGGGAGCCGATGTTGAGGTCATAACGTCGAGCGAATACAGGACAGGCGATCTCGCGGGCGCCCGCCTCGTCGTCGATGCGAGCGAGGACTTGGAGGTCAACCGTCGCAGCTGGGCCGAGGCCGAGGCGGCCGGCATCCTGATCAACGTCGTCGACCGGCCGGCGCAGTGTCGCTTCATCGCGCCCGCGATCGTCCGCCGTGATCCTTTGCTGGTCGCCATCTCGACCTCGGGCGAAAGTCCATTCCTTGCCTCCGCGCTGCGCGCGCGCATAGAGCGCTGGCTCGGCCGCGAGTGGGGACCCCTTACCGTCCTGATTGGAAACGTGCGCAGGCAGCTGCGCGAGAGAGGCATGTCGATTCCCGAGCAGACTCGCGTTTACCGCCGGATCCTCAACTCCGAGACCAAAGACCTGCTGCGTCGAGGCCGCACCGACGACGCCGCGCACCTGGCGGTGGCCATCGGACAGGCCGGCGCGAGCGGCCCAGGCCGCGTGGCACTCGTGGGCGCAGGCCCCGGTGACCCCGACCTGCTCACCTTCAAGGCGCGGGAGCTGCTCGCGGATGCCGACTACGTCCTCCACGACGCCCTCATCACCCCTGAAACGCTGGCCCTCTGCGGCCCGGATGCCCGTCTCGAGGACGTCGGCAAGCGCGCCGGCCTGCCGAATCCGCGGCAGGAGGCGATCACCTCGCGCCTGGTCGAGCTGGCCCAGGCTGGGCACGCTGTGGTGAGGCTGAAGGGTGGCGATCCTTTCGTATTCGGCCGAGGGGGCGAGGAGCTGGCGGGCCTGGTTGAAGCCGGCGTAGAGGTGGTGGTCGTTCCCGGCGTGACGGCGGCGCTCGCGGCGCCGGCCGCGGCCGGAATCCCGGTCACGATGCGCGGCGTCGCCTCGTCCGTCGCCATCACCACGGCTCAGGGGGGCGGTTCGCTAGACCGTCTCCGTGGCCTCGCCCTCGCCGCGGACACGCTGGTGGTGCTCATGTCCAGGGCCAACCTCGCGGAGGTGGCCGCCGTCCTCGCCCGTACCGTCGGCGGCTCGCGCCCGGCGGCGGTCATCGCCAATGCGAGCCTTCCGAACCAGCAGTCCGTTTCGGGGCCGCTCGATCGGATCGCCCGAATTGCCGACCAGGCGGCGATCGGCACGCCGGCGACGCTCGTCGTCGGCAACGTTGTCGCGGCCTCGGCGCTCGCGACGGCGGTGCTGCCAAACTCGTCTGTGGATGGTGGGTTCGGCTAAACGGCTTCGCCTGGGCACCCGCGGTTCGCGCCTCGCGCTTGTGCAGAGCGAGCTCGTGGCCGCGCGCTTGCGCGCCGGCGGGGTTCAGGTCGAGATGAAGACAATCGTTTCCGACGGTGACCTGCGGGCGCCTGACACGCCGATCGGGGAGGGCATCTTCGTGACGGCCCTCGAGCGCGCGCTCGTCGCCGGTGAGATCGACCTCGCCGTGCACAGCGCCAAAGACCTCCCGCTCGAGGACTATCCTCAGCTCGTGATCGCGGCCTATCCCGAGAGGGCGGACGCGCGAGACGCGCTGGTCACGCGCCACGTCGTGCGTTCTCTCGACGACCTCGCTGTGGGCGCGAAGGTGGGTACCGACAGCCCGCGGCGCGCCGGCTTTCTGCGTGCGCTGAGACCCAACCTCGACGTGATCCCGCTGCACGGCAACGTCGACACGCGACTGCGCCGACTTGATGCCGGGCAGGCGGACGCGCTGGTGCTGGCTGCCGCCGGGCTCGATCGGCTTGGCTTGGGCGGCCGCATCGCGGCTCGCCTGGACGCGGCTTCGATGCCACCGGCGCCCGCGCAAGGCGCACTCGCGGTGCAGGCCCGGCGCGACGACCATGCCGTCCTCCAGGTGCTGGGTGCGCTCGACGACCCGGCCATCCGAATTGCCGTCGTCGCCGAGCGGGCTGTGCTCAAGGCCATGGGCGGCGGGTGCAGGGCGCCGGTCGGTGCCGTGGCCGTCACGGTTGGTGGTGGGCTGGCTCTTCTCGTGGGTGCGGTCACACAAGACGGCCGCTCGAGGCATGTGCTGCGACTCGCGCATGGAATCGACCAGCCCGATTCGCTTGCGCGAGCGGTGTCGGCCGCTGCACATGAGCTCAAGAGCTTTGTGCCGCTGCGGGCTCGCGCGGTCATCGACACGCGCCCCGAGGTGGACGCTGCTGAACGCGCAGCGATCGAGCGCGAGGGATTCCGCGTGCTGCACGTGCCCGCGATCGCGATCCGTCCTCCCGACAAGGAGTCCGAGCTCAGCCGGATCCGCGCTGGCATCGGCAAGTACGACTGGGTGGTGGTCACGAGCAAAAGGGCCGTGACGGCCCTTTTCGACGGAATGCCGGCGGCGCCGAAATCCGTTCGTTGGGCGGCGGTTGGCGCGATCACTGCCAAGGCATTGAGCGAGCGAGGCATCAGCGTGGATTGCGTGCCTGGATCGGCGCAGGGCGACGCCATTCCAGAAGCCATCGCCAAGCTTGGTTCGCTGGAGGGGCGCCGCGTGCTGCTCGCCCGAGCCGACGCAGCCAGCAAGGCGCTTCCAGAAAAGCTCGTGGAGATGGGCGCAGTGGTCGACGACGTCGTCGCCTACCGCACCGTCGGCGGGCCGGAGGCGTCGCGCCGCATATTGATGGAGGCGATGAAGGATCCCGACGCCGAAGTGATCATGTTCGCCTCCGGCTCGGCCGTTCGCGGCATCGTCGAGCTGGCGGGCGCAAAAGCCGGCGTCGCTCGGGCCATGCGCGCGGTCACCATCGGGCCCAAGACGAGCGCCGTCGCACGCGAGCTCGGCTTCGAGGTCGCCGGCGAGGCTCAATCCCAGGATCCGGAAGGCTTGCGAACCGCCCTTCGGCTCGTATTCGACGAGGAGGTGGAGCGATGGGTCGAATCGCAGCTCCTGCAGCCCGCGTAAGGACGCCGGGATCCGAGCGCCCGCGCCGGCTCCGCCGCACCGCGGCTCTGCGCTCGCTAGTCAAAGGCACGCGCCTCTCTGCAGGCCAGTTCGTCATGCCACTGTTCGTCGTCAGCGGTCGCGATCGCTCCGAGCCGATCGGCTCGCTGCCTGGACACGCCCGGCTCAGCGCCGACCGTGCGGTCGCGAAAGCCCGCGAGCTGGCGCAGCTCGGGGTCGGCGGTGTGCTCCTGTTCGGCATCCCCGACCACAAGGATGATGAGGGCAGCGGCGCCGCCGACCCCGGTGGGCCGGTGCCCACGGCATTACGCGCCCTACGTGAAGCCGGCCTGCCACTTGTCCTGGCCGCGGATGTCTGCCTCTGCGAGTACACGAGCCACGGCCACTGCGGCGTCATAGCCGATGGCGAAGTGGACAACGACGCCACGCTGCCTCTGCTCGCGGAAGCCGCGGTCGTATACGCCGGCGCGGGTGCGGACATCGTCGGCCCGAGCGGAATGATGGACGGACAGGTCGCTGCGATCCGCGAGGCGCTTGACGGAGGCGGCCACACCGGCACCGCGATCATGGCGTACGCGTCCAAGGCTGCCTCCGCCTTCTACAGTCCTTTTCGAGAGGCTGCCGGTTCGGCGCCCGCATTCGGCGACCGGCGCGGATATCAGATGGACTACTCCAATGCCCGCGAGGCGATGCGCGAGATGGAGCTGGACGTGCGCGAGGGCGCCGACATCTTGATGGTCAAGCCGGCGCTGACGTCGCTCGACCTGCTCGTGCGAGCAAGTAAACGCTTCGACCTCCCGCTCGCCGCTTATCACGTCAGCGGCGAGGTGGCGATGCTCGAGGCGGCTGCAGAACGTGGATGGCTCGACCGCAAGGCCGCGGGTCTCGAAGTGCTGACCGCGATCGTGCGCGCAGGCGCTGACATAGTCATCACCTACCTGGCCGCCGACGCGGCCCGCTGGCTGCAGGAGGACAGCGCTCGGTGATGGAGCAGTACGTTCACGCCCTGGCGCTCGGCCTGGATCCGGCATGGCGGCGGCTCCCGGATGCGCAGCGCCGGTCTACGTGCGCCGACTTCCTGGCCACGATAGAGGGCGCGGAGGATGTGCGGACCCACGCCTACACGATGGTCGGGCTCCAGCCCGGCGTCGACCTGCTGCTGTGGCGCCTGGCACCTTCTCTTGATGCGCTCGAGTTGTCGGCGGCAGCCGGGCTCAGCTGCGGAATGGGCACCTGGATGAGCGTCTCGGAGAGTTTCGTCGGCCTGATCCAACCCTCGCAATACGTGAAGAAGCCGACTCCTCAGGAACAGTCGCTTTTCAGCGGCGACCGATCCCGCTACCTGGTCGTATACCCATTCACGAAATCGGCTGAGTGGTACCTCCTCGACAAAGAGTCGAGGCAGCGGGTTATGAACGAGCACATGAAGGTCGGTCATGGCTACCCGCAGGTGCGCCAGCTCCTGGCTTACTCGTTCGGGCTGGACGACCAGGACTTCGTAGTGGCGTACGAGACCGACGACCTTCCCGCTTTCGGCGAGCTCGTGCGTGCACTTCGCTCCACGGAGAGCCGGCGTTCGACCGTGCGCGACACGCCGATACTCGCCGGGATTCATCGCCCCTTTGGGGAGCTGGCGGAACTCTTCGGCGCGTGACGAAGAGCACGCTGTTCCTGCGGGCATGCAGGCGTGAGCCGGTGGAGCGAACCCCGATTTGGCTCATGCGGCAAGCGGGACGCTCGCTGCCCGAATACAGGGCGTTGCGTGAGCGCTGGAGCCTGGAGCAGATCGTCGCCCAGCCCGAGCTGTGCGCCGAGGTGACGCTGCAGCCGGTGCGAAGGCTCGGCGTGGACGCGGCCGTGATGTTTGCCGACATCATGCTGCCGCTGCGGAGCATGGGCGTCGACTTCGAGCTGGTCGATTCGATTGGGCCCGTGATCGCAAATCCGATCAGGTCTGCGGCCGATGTGGAAGCGCTCCTTACCCCACCCGGCCCAGAGGCGGCGCCACAGGTCGTCGAGGCGGTCGGCCTGGTTTACAGCCAGTCGCCGGTGCCGGTCATCTGTTTCGCGGGCGGGCCGTTCACGCTGGCGAGCTACCTGATCGAGGGCAGGCCGAGCCGGACGTTCGCCGTCACCAAGCAGTTCATGTACTGCGAACCAAAGGCGTTCGCGCTCCTGCTCGACAAGCTGTCGCGGGTCATGATCGGCTACCTGCAGGCCCAGATCGAAGCGGGCGCCCAGGCTCTCCAGCTATTCGACAGCTGGGTCGGAGCCCTGTCCCCAGGCGACTACGAGCAGCGCGTCCTGCCGTATACGCTGCGCATTTTTGAAGCGATGGCCATCCTGAAGGTCCCGAGGATTCACTTTGGTACGAACACTGCTGGCTTGCTTGCCCTGATTGCTTCGGCCGGTCCGGATGTCGTTTCGCTCGACTGGCGCATCGGGCTAGAGGCCGGCTGGGACCAGCTGGACCGCTCCCAGGGCGTCCAGGGCAACCTCGACCCGGCCGTCCTTCTTGGTCCACGCGAGCTGGTGGTCGAAGGTGCGCGTGACGTGCTCCGGCGCGCCGGCGGTCGCGCGGGTCACGTGTTCAACCTGGGTCACGGCGTGCTTCCCGACACCCCGCTCGAGAACCTGCAAGCGCTCGTCGAGACGGTCCGTGAAGGAGTGCCCGCGCATGCATGACTCCACCGGGCCGGCGACGGCTGTTCTGTGTATGGCCTACGGCAGCCCCGAAGGGGAGGAGGGGATCGAGCCCTACTTCACGCACATCCGGGGCGGGCGTCACCCGTCGCCCGCAGCTCTCGAGGCGCTGCGCGCGCGCTACCGAGCCACCGGCGGCTCACCGCTCACCGAGATCACCCGGGCCCAGGCCCAAGCCTTGGGCGCTCGCCTGGGCATTCCTGTGTTCGCGGGCATGAAGCATGCCGCGCCGTTCATCGCCGAAGCCGCCGACGAGGCACGCGCCGCCGGCATCGAGCGCCTGGTCGGCCTCCCGCTCGCGCCCCACGATGCCGAGATGAGCCTCGGTGGCTACCTCGCGGCGCTGCGCGGCACATGGGACGGCGAGCTCATCTTCGTGCGCGGCTTTCACGACCATCCGGCTTTCATCGCCGCCGTCCGCTCACTGCTCGCAGAGGCGATGCGGGATTTCAAGCCTGAGGTGATCTTCTTCACCGCGCACAGCCTGCCGGCGCGAATCGAAGCCGCCGGCGACCGCTACCGCGATCGACTCCTGGAGAGCTGCCGCCTTGTCGTCGAAGGGATGCGGCTGCCACGCTGGGAGTTCGCCTTCCAGTCCGCCAGCCATACGGGCGAGCCCTGGCTGGGCCCCGACCTGCTGCAGGCGCTGGCGCGGACGACGGCCCGGCAGGCGCTGGTGTGTCCGATCGGATTCGTGGCCGACCACCTGGAGGTCCTTTACGACATCGACATCGAGGCGATGGAGGCCGCCGCAGCGCATGGGATCGAGCTGCGTCGCACGCAGTCCTTCAACGTCAGGCCAGATTTCATCGGTGCGCTTGCCGACGTTGTAAAAGATGCCCTAGAGCCGGCGTCGCGGGCCCACGGCGCCCGCATAATGGGCGCGTGATCGGGGCCTTTCGCGTGGAGGCGGATCCGCGCGCGCAGGAGTGGATGCGCGTGCATGCCACCAAAGAGCCGCGGGTCATCGCGTACGACGTCAACCATTGCTGCGGGGGCGGGAGGCTGTGCATGGTCAGCGTCCGCCGCCCATCTGAAAAGGACCGCGGGCGCGATTACGTCACCGGGGTCCTCGGGGACGGAACGACGCTTCTGGTCGACCGGCGCGCCGCGCGCCGACTGCCCTCGCGTTTCCGGCTCACAGTGCGCGGGATCGGGCCGTTCCGGCGCCTCGATCTCGATCTGAGCGGCGAGGAGTGGGGCGTCCTCCTCTACGACTGACCAGAGTCTGGGAGCGTGCCGGGCTCGAGTCTGACTGTGAAGGTGCTGCCCACGCCGAGCTCGCTTTCGACCGCGATGCTCCCCCGCATCTGCTCGACCAGGCTGCGGCTGATGGTGAGGCCCAATCCCGTCCCACCCGGCGCGTGATTGCGCGCCTGGTAGAACTCCTCGAAGATGTGGCCGAGATCCTCGCGAGCGATGCCCTGTCCGCTGTCCGCGACTCGGATGGCGACACGGTCACCTTCCGCGGCCGCGCTCACGTTGACGCGGCCACCAGATGCCGTGTGCCGGATTGCGTTGGAAAGAAGGTTCAACAGAACCTGCACGAGCTGGGCGTGATCGGCGCGGACGCCAACGCCGGGCGCCGGCTCGATGAATAGGGCGACCCCGGCCGCCGCTGCCATCGGCCGGACCTGGTCGACGGCGCTCTCGATCACATTCCACGCCGACAGTACGCGGAGGTCGACTGTGATGCGCCCTGCTTTCAGCTTGGCCAGATCAAGCGACTCGTTGACGAGCTGAAGCAGCTGCCGACCGGCAACGTCGATGTTCGCGAGATACCGGCTCTGCTGATCGTTCAACGCGCCGGCGCGAGACCCTGCGAGCAACGTGGCGAACCCTAGTATCGAGTTGAGCGGTGTGCGGACCTCGTGGTTCATCATCGCCATCAGTCTCGACTTGGCCTCACTGTCATGTCGCGCAGCTTCGGCGTGGATGCGATCGCTGACATCGGTCAGCATCGCCGACACACCGGTCAGGGCGCCCTGGCCGTCGTGGATCGGACCGTAGGTGGCCTCCAGGAAGACGTCGGGGCCGGCGAGCTGGATGAGGCCATTGAACGATTCGCCGCGGAGCGCCTTGTCGAGATGCGCGAGGCCGTCGGGCTCGTCGGCGAGCAGGTCGTGTAGGTCCCGGCCCGTGGTGTCCGCGGGTGTGAGGCCAAAAGCCGACAGGCCTTTTCCCTCGCTCAGGGTGATGATGCCGGAGGCGTCACAGGCGAGCAGGATGACCGGGGTACCGGCGACGACCGACGCCAAACGCTCGCGACTTTCGCGAAGCCGATGGCGGAGGCTGACGTCGCGTATGAATGCGCCTGCCAGGTGCGTCTCCTCGGGTAGGTCGGCGATGGCGACCTCGATGGGGAACTCGCTGCCGTCCGCTTTCAGTCCCGTGGTCTCGAAGCTCGCGCCCGCGTACAGCTGCGATCCGGCCGTCCGCCCGGCTTGCAGCCAGCGGCCGAAAGCTTCGACATGCCTGGGAGGGAGGAGCAGTGCCGTGGGTTTGCCCACGACCTCCAGTCGCGACCGGCCGAAACCCAGCTCGGCAGCCGGGTTGAACTCGACCATGTCACCGGTGTCGGTATCGAAGAGCACAATCGGGTACGGCGCCGACTCGATCACAGCGCGTGTTCGCCGCTCGTTGGCCTGCAGGCGCGCGGATGTCGACGCGCGGTCGAATGCCGCCGCGGCGAAGCCCGCCACCATCTCGAGCGTCCGAACGTCGATCTCATCGAGGGCCCCAGGCTGATCCGACATGAGCTGCAGCACGCCCTTGACCTCGGACCCGTGCAGCAGTGGCGTCGCGATCATGGATCGCAGCCCCGATCCAAGTGTCGTAGGCGCGTGGGTGCGGGGATCGCTGCGTGCATCCGGGGTCCGCTGCGTGTGCCCGCTTCGCAGCGCCGAGCCTGCGAGGCTCGCGCCTAGCGGAAGGCTGTATCCCAGCGGTATCACCGGTGTTCCGGCGGTGGCGCGCACCACCAGCTGATCGCCGATCGGCAACAGGACAGCGACCACGCCACCGCCGGCGAGGCGGACGGTGCGCTCGGCCAGCACTGCCAACAGCCGGTTGAGATCGAGCTCAGACGACGCGAGGTCCCGCTGTGCTTCGACGATCTCGCCCAGCCGGTCCTGCTCGGCCCTGAGGATGGCGTCGGCCCGGCGCTCTTCGGTCATGTCCACCACATGCAGCAAGACGAACCTCGGCTCTTCGTCGAGGCGAATCAGCGAGGCTGTGACTCGAGCCCAGAAGGTGTGACCGTCTCTGTGAAGCAGCCGAGCATCGGTGGCTGAAACAGACGGATCTGACTTAGTGAAAAGGCCGCGGAGGTCGCCGGAGACACGCTCGAAGTCTTGGGTGGTAACGAGACGGCGCGTTGCCATGCCGACGAGCTCCGACTCCGTGCGGCCGAGCATCTGGCAAAGGGCCGGGTTGGCGCGCACCACCGAGCCGTCGAGGTCCGTGAGCGCCATGCCGATTCCTGACGCCTGGAAGGCTCCCGCGAGCAGCTGCTCTCCCTCGCGAACGGCCTCGGCCGCGCGGGCCCGCGACAGCGAAGCACCGGCAAAGCCGGCGAGTAATTCGACCGTCGATTGCTCACTGCCCGCAAACGCGTTGGATTCGGCTGAGTGGACCTGAAGGGCGCCGATGATTTGCCCCGCGTGTCCGATCGGGGCTGTGATCAACGAGCCGATGCCGGTCTCTTTGGCGCTAGAGCGGTCGCATCGAGGATCGACCGCAACGTCCTGCGCGTTTTCGGCCTCGCCTTCCGCGAGGCAGCCGTTGATTGGGTTCCCCTGGACCGGCAGCCGGCTGCCACGCGGTCGGATGCCGAAACCGACGCTGGCCGCGATCACGATCTCGTCGCGGTCGATCAGCTGGACCTCCGCTCCTGGCGCGCCCGTGAGCTCGACCGCGCGGTGCACCACCCGCTCGAGGACCGCCTCGGGCGTGAGGCCTGGATCGCTGAGCTCGGTCTGCACGTGGATGAGGCGGCGCAGTCGCTTCGCCTCCTGACCAACGAAGCTGATACCCAGGTCCCCTCCCACCTGCGCGATTATATAACGAGTCACTCTGTATTTCAATGGTTTTCATAACAACGCGCTCCGTATTACAATCGGATCGTGAACGCGCAGGCCGCGCACCCGGGCCGGCCCCGGGATCGCAGGCTCGACGAGGCGATCCTGGAGGCGGCGCTCGCGGTGTTCCTCGAGCGTGGATACATCGCAACCTCGATCTCGGAGATCGCCAGGCGTGCCGGCCTCGGTACGCCGGCGTTCTATCGGAGATGGCCTACCAAAGCGGCGCTTGCGATCGACGTCACGGCCCATTGGTCGGCCGAGGAACCAATCCCGGACACCGGGTCCATCCGCGACGACTTGCTCGAGTTCCTCCGTTTTCGGATCCGCATGTTTGGTACGCCCTTCTTCCACCGTGTTTTGCTCCCGGTGGTCCTGGAAGCGGCTGCCAAGCCTGGGCTGAGCGAGGCCATCGGAGCAAGATTCCTTGACTACCGCAGGCCGATGGACGCGAGGATCCGGGCCGCAATAGCGTCTGGAGAGCTGCGGGCAGGTACCGATCCGCACATGCTGATCGACCTGTTGATGGGCACGGTCTCGATGCCACTCCTCTTCTCCCAATCGCTGCCTTCAGAGGCCGAGGCGGAGACGATCGTCGACCAGGTGCTCGAGGGGTTCGCCGCTCCAAAACCGATGCCGGACTGACGCGGCCGCGACGCCGGTACGAATCCGGCGCGACCACCAACGCTGCTGACATTCGTACATGCGCAGAAGGCCGCCTCGCATCCTCGCCGTAGACGACCAGCCGATCAATCTCGAGCTTCTCGCGGCCTACCTCGGCGGGGTCGATTGCGAGCTGACCATCGCCCGTGACGGCTTCGAAGCCCTCGGTCAGATCGCAAGGCGGCAGCCAGACCTCGTGCTCCTCGACGTGGTCATGCCCGGGATGGACGGCTTCGAGGTGTGCCGGCGCATCAAGGCCGATCCGGCGAACCGGTTGCTGCCTGTCGTGCTCGTGACATCGCTCAGCGACGTGGACAACCGCATCCGTGGCTTGGAGGTCGGGGCCGACGACATCCTGGCCAAGCCCATCGATCGCAACGAGCTCATGGCTCGCGTTCTCACGCTCATCCGGACCAAGGAGATCGTCGACCACCTCGACGATGCGGAACACGTGATGCTCGCCTTCGCGAAGGCCGTGGAAGCGAAGGATTGCGGCACAGAGGCACATGTCGAGCGCGTCGCTCGCGGGGCGCGCGCACTGGGCGAGGCAGCGGGGCTTTCGGGAGGAGATCTTGACAGCTTGTACTTCGGCGGCCTCGTGCACGATGTCGGCAAGATCGGTGTGCCAGACGCGATTCTGCTCAAGACCGGGTCGCTGTCCCACGCTGAAACCGAGCTCATGAGACGCCACGTGCTCATCGGCTTCGATATCGCGCAGCCACTGCGCTCAGCGGCCAGCGTCGTGCCCATCATCCGCAACCATCACGAGCGCTTTGACGGTTGCGGCTACCCGGACGGACTCAAAGGCATGGACATTCCCCTCGCGGCCAGGATCGTCGCGGTCTGCGACGCGTACGACGCCATGATCAGCGACCGTCCCTATCGGGCCGCGATGTCGTCATCTTCAGCCGCCGCGGCGCTTCAAGCCGGTGCCGGCACTCAGTGGGATCCCGGGCTCGTCCGCCTGTTCATGGCGACGGTGCTGCACGAGCCGCGGTCGGCCTTGACAGAGCACGGTCAGCCGGGTGGAACCTTCTCCAGCATGTAGCCGTACCCGGGGTGGGCCACGATGAGGGCGCCGCCCGCGCCGAGCTTTAGACGCAGGCGCCGCACCAGAAGGTCGACCCTGCCGGTGCCGATGTCGGCGTCGATTCCATAGACCTCGGCGAGGATCTGCTCGCGTGAGATTGCCACTCCACCATTGCGCGCCAAATATTCGACAAGCTTGTATTCGAGCGGTCCCAGCTTCACCGGCTTGCCATTGACTCTCACGCGGCGAGACCCGAGCTCAACCTCCATCGGTCCAAACCGGAAACGCCGTTCGGACTCGGTTGATCGCACGGGCGGGCTTAGCGCTGCGCGCATCGTGGCCAGCCGGCGCAGATGCGCTTCGAGGCGTGCGACGAGCTCGCCGCCGCGGACAGGCTTGGTCACATAGTCATCAGCGCCGGCGTCAAGGGCGCGCGCAATGCTGGTTTCGTCATCGCGCCCGCTCACGAAGATGATCGTCACGAGGGCATCCCGTGCACGCATCTCGCGGCAGAGCTCGATCCCGGGTGAGTCAGGGAGGACCCAGTCGAGGAGGATCGCGACCGGCTGTGCCGTTCTGTGAGTTTCGCGTGCCGCCTTTGCGCTCGAGCAAACGATCGGGTTGAATCCTTCGTGATCGACAAGAGCGGCGATCAGCTCGGCCGAATGCTGCGTGTCCTCGACGATGAGCACCGAACCCCGCTCCCCCGGCATGGGGCAATGCTAGTCGCGGTGGCTCGCCCGCGCCGCGACGCCATTTCGTGTCCACAACGAGAGCGCGGGCACGCCGCGATGACCGGGCGGCGACCCCCTGGCAAACGATCCTTCCCGCGTGTGTTGGGGCCTTCGGCTCAAGATCCTCGCCCTCCTGTTCGTGATCGCGGCCCTGCAGGTCCTTGTCGCAGCGACGTCACTCGGTGTGGACGACCTCGGCCTCAAAACGAACCTGGGTCCGGCTTTCGGGCTGGCTAACGCACTGCTGTCGCTTGCGCAGCTCGTTTTCGGCGGTTTCGCGGCATGGAGGATGGCGCGCTTCGACGCCGAGGCCTAGCTCATTAGATGGTGATCACCCAGCCTGCGGCAAACGGCAACAGCCGAAACGCGACAGCCTCAGTCCACGTTCCCGACCAGCGCTCATTCGTGGTGGCCGCCGCGATTGCAGTCGTTGCGGCGCTCGCGCTGACCGTATGGCTCGGCTTTCGCATCGGCGGCGACACGGCGACAACCGCAGTCAGCGACATCGGGCAGGCAATCCCCGCCCTCGCGGCGGCCGGGACCTGTGGGTGGGCGGCCCGTAGTTCTTCAGGGCGCATGCGGTGGGCATGGGCGCTGCTTGCGGCGTCGGCCGGATCGTGGGGAGTTGGCGAGGTCATCTGGTCGGTTTATGCCGTGGGGCTTCAGGTCGCGGTGCCTTTTCCATCAGCGGCAGACGCCGGCTTCCTTCTCGCCGTGCCGCTGGCGGTGGCCGCAGTCCTGTCCTTTCCTTCGGCGCCAAGTCGGAATACGACCCGCGGACGTGCCGTGCTCGACGGCGCGATGGTTGCCCTATCGCTGCTGTTCGTGAGCTGGGCGCTCGGGCTCAGCGAGGTGTACCACCAGTCATCCACCTCGGCGCTGGCCCAGTGGATAGGGCTTGCCTACCCGGTCGGCGACATCGTCGTTCTGACCGTTCTGGTGCTGGCGCTCCAACGCACGGTGCCGGCCCAGCGGAGCCGGCTGCTCCTGATACTCGGGGGTCTGGCGGCGAACGCGTTCTCGGATAGCGCCTTCGCATTCACGACCGCGACCGGGACCTTCGCCAGCTCTAGCTACTTGTTGAGCGTCGGCTGGATCTATGGATACGCGATGATCGCCCTCGCCCCGCTGTGGCCGGCCTCGAATGGCGAGACGAGCGCCCAGGAGGGGCCACTCAGCCTGTGGCAGGCGTTGTTGCCTTGGGCAGGTCTGGTCGCGGTTGTACTGACAGCCGCGCTGCTCGCGATGATGGGACGCCAGCTCGACATCTTCCTCGTCTTTCCGGGCGCGGGCCTCGCTGTCCTGTTGATGACAGGCCAGCTGCTCTCATACAAGGATTCGCTAGCTCTTCTCAAGAAGAGCATGAACGCCGAAGCGCAGGTGCGCGCGCGCGAGAGGCTGCTCAACGAGGTCATCGAGCACGCTCCGGTCGGCCTCGCGCGGGTAGGGCCTGACACCCGGATCACAAACGTCAACGGCCATCTTGGCTCGCTCCTGCATGCGAGTCCAAAGATCCTGCTTGGTTCGGCTATCGACGATTACGTGCCCGCCGAGGAGGTCGCACGCGTCTTTGCTGGTTTTCCCGACGAGGGCACACATGCATCCGACACTACCGAATCGGACAGTCCTATCAAGCGAGCCGACGGATCTCAGGTGTGGGTGCATTGGAGCGTGACCGCGGTGCGCAACCGCGGCGGCCGGATCGATTACTTCCTGGCCATGTTCGAGGACGTGGACGCGAAGCATGTGGCCGAACAGGCGGCCATGGCCAACCTTGCCGGTCTCGAGCGACTCAACCGCTTGAAGAGTGAGTTCGTATCGATGGTCAGTCATGAATTTCGCACAGCGCTGGTGGGCATTCAGGGTTTCAGCGAGATGATGTGCGAGCAGGACCTCGAGCCGGCCGAAGTCAAGTCGTTCGCGCGCGACATTTACAACGACTCGCAGCGGCTCACGCGGATGATCAGTGAGATGCTTGACCTCGACCGCATGGAGGCGGGTCGGATGACGCTCCACATCGGACCAGTCGACGTGAACGAGGCGGTGCGAGCAGCGGTCGACAGGGCGCGGGTAATAAGCACAAAGCACCAGATCGTCACTCAGCTCGATCCCCGCCTGGCGCCGGTCTCAGGAGATTCGGACCGCCTGCTCCAGGTGATCACGAACCTGCTGAGCAACGCGATCAAGTATTCACCCGACGGAGGCGAGGTGGTGGTGACCACGCGAGCGGCAGAGAGCCAGGCTGAGATCAGCGTCAGGGATCACGGGATCGGCATCCCGGCCGATTTCGTTGATCGCCTCTTCGGTCGGTACGAGCGTTACGAGAACCAGGCGACCAGCAAGATCCTGGGCACCGGCCTTGGGCTGGCCATAACGCGACGAATTGTCGAGATGCATGGGGGCCGGATCTGGGTGGAGAGCACCGTCGGGAGCGGTTCGGAGTTCCACGTTTTGATCCCCGTTGGCGCTGCGGCGGGTCCAGCGAGCGCCGGCTAGCGGCCCGGTCTCTTCATCGCCCACGGCCCGAACCTGATCACACCGATCAGCATCCAGACGAACACCGCGAGGCTGGCCAGCGCCACCACCTCGTTCCAGAGCAGGGCTGCGAAAGGCGCGGTCGAGCGGCCGGCGTTCGCCAGCGAAGCGAGGTTCGTGATAGCGCTGAGCCCGCTCAATGCGAACAACACGAGAGCGCCCCAGAACATCCACCGCCAGCCGAGGTAGCTGCCAACGGCGGCAAATAGTTGCAGCAATCCGAAGCCGGCGACTGCCGCCCACGCAATGCCGATGGTCACGTTGACGAGTGTGTTGATGTCGGTTCCCGGCGGCAATTGGGTTCCGTTCGCCTGCAGGGATCGCAACACGCTGTCGTGGTTGAGGAACGCCATGGTGAGCACGATGCTGCTGACGGCCGACAGGGCCAGGAGGCCTGCCGAAGCGAGTTGCATGGGCCGGGTCCAGGGCGTCGGCTCGCGATAGTTCTGCGGCAGCGGAACCCACTGCTGGCCGTCCCAGCGGAACTGGCCGTCGGCTGAGATCTGGCCGGCAGGTGCCTGAGACGCCGGCACTGGATCCATTGCGGCCATAGCCTAGCGCGGCGGGCGACAAGTTGGCGGTAACGCCAACACCCGAACGAGCACTAATCTGGTCACAGGTGGACGAGACCAAGTACATCTCGAGGGTCCGGATAGTCCGGGAGCGCGGACCGGTCCGAAAGGCTTACCTGCCCGCCACCCCCGATCCCATCCTGTTCGGTACCCACGACGAGGTGCGCGAGCACTACGGGACCGCTGCCGGCCAGTATCCGGAGTACGCCACGACCCTTGATTACGTCGTGGCGGCTGCAGCCGGTTGACTCACGGGCACACTTGGGGGCGCGCTGGAGGCGCGCGGGATCGACGCGAGCGAGGGCAGACTGAGCTCAGAGGCCGAGGGCACAGTCGTCCTCGAAGACAAGGTTCTCGTCATCAAGAGCATTCATGTGAGGTATCGCCTGGCCGGCTGTCCCCAAGACAAGCGCGACGCCGCCGAGCGCTCGCACGCATTTCACGCAAGCCGCTGCCCCGTCGCCAAGAGCATCGGCGGTTGCATCGCCATCAGCACCGAGCTCGAGTTCGTTTGACCGCGGGTTAGGAGGATAGGGTCGATGTCGTTCATCTCTCGCGGATTTCGTGGCAAGCACAGGGATACGGACTTCGTCCTCGAAGGCGAGATCGACGAGCCCAAGAAATGGACATGGGACGAATTTCGGAAGCTACCCACCGAACAGGTCACCAAGGACATCCACTGTGTGACCAAGTGGACGAAGCTCGACACGGCGTGGACCGGCGTGTCGGTGGACACGATCCTCGAAGGCGTGGACACGGCGGCGGAGTACGTCGTCGCCTTCTCGTATGGCGGCTACACGACCAACCTCCCGCTCGAGGACGTGACCGGCGGCAAAGCCTGGGTCGCCTTCGAGTTCGACGGCCAACCACTGCATCCCGAGCACGGCGGGCCTGCCCGGCTCCTGGTGCCGCACCTCTACTTCTGGAAGAGCGCGAAGTGGGTGCGCGGGTTGCGGCTCGTAAACGAGGACCAGCCCGGGTTCTGGGAGTCGAACGGATACAACATGTACGGTGATCCTTGGCGCGAGCAGCGGTACTGGGGCGATTAGAAAATCCCTACGAAATCACAGGCTGACGCCGTGAGTTCGCGGGGACCCCGTTTATTGGAGTGGAAGCTCGGCACCGTTGCCGAGCTCGTCCAGGAGACGCCGCGAGTGGCAAGCCTGGTTCTCGACGTGCCCGAATGGCACGGTCACCTGGCCGGCCAGCATGTCGACGTCCGCCTCACTGCGGATGACGGTTACCAGGCCCAGCGGAGCTACTCGATCGCATCTGCGCCCGAGGATCCCAGGCTCGCGATCACGGTGGAAAGGCTCGATGACGGGGAGGTTTCTCCGTACCTCGTCGGGGAGGTGCGCAAGGGCGACAAGGTCGAGCTTCGTGGGCCCATCGGGGGCTATTTCGTATGGCGCGCCACCGACGACCGCCCGCTGCTGCTGATCGCCGGAGGCTCGGGCATTGCTCCTCTGATGGCGATGATCCGCCATCGCGCGGCCGCGCCTTCGACAACTCCGACCAGGCTGCTCTACTCGTCTCGCTCCTACGACGACGTCATCTATCGCGCCGAGCTGGAGCGCCTTGCATCGGCGGGGGACGGGCTCTCCGTATCGCATACGCTGACGCGCACCCAACCATCTGGATGGGATGGCTACTCGCGGCGGATCGACGGCGTCATGCTCGCCGAGGTCGCCTGGCCGAAAGAGAAGATGCCGGTCATTTACATATGCGGGCCCACGCCTATGGTTGAGGCGGCAGCAAGCCTGCTCGTGGACATGGGCTACGACGCCTCGTCCATCAAGACCGAGCGTTTCGGAGCCACAGGAGGTTGACCGTGACAGTTCAACAATCCGATCTGAAACTCGACGGCAACGCGATCGGCGGCCTGCTGCGCGAGATTTTCACGATGGAGATGACAACCGCCGAGGGCACGTGCGCCAGCTGCGGCAGGGTCGCCATGGTGGGCGAGGTGGTGGTTTACGTGAACGCGCCCGGCACGGTGGTGCGCTGCCCCTCGTGTGATGCGGTACTGATGCGGATCGTGCAGGGGCGTGGCAAGTACTGGCTCGACCTCACCGGCGTACGCTGCCTCGAATTTTCAGCGTAGACCGCAATTACGCTCGGGCGTCGCTAGAGGCGGACTCCCTCCGCGCGCGCCAGCTCG
>VBHB01000164.1 GCA_005880315.1 Chloroflexota bacterium
GATCGATTTCGTGGAAGAGCTGCCACGCGATGCCGCGGGCAAGCTGCTCAAACGCAAGCTGCGCGAACCTTACTGGGCGGGCATGACCCGCCGGGTCTAACCTGGCCAAGCGCACGTTTGGACCCAAACCTGCGGAATTAGGCGAGTGCATAGGCACCTCTGACGCCAAACGTGCGGAATGTGTCGCGTGCGGTCAGGCGGCGACGAGGCGGCGCACGTAGTCGAGCGACCGCTTGACGGCGGTGATCGGCTTGTCGTCCTTGGAATCCAGCCGGACGTCGTGCTCGATCGCGTACCAGCCCCGGTACCTCGAGCGCTGAAGCGTCTCGATCACGGTCTCGACGCGAGCGTCGCCGCTGCCAAGTGGCTTGAACAATCCCTGGCTCACCGCGTGCGCGTAGTCGATGCCGTGTTCGCGTACCTGGCGCGCAACCTTGGCGTCGACGTCGTTCAGCCGTACGTAATGGATTCGCCCGGCGGCGAGCTCCAGGACCTCGAGAGGATCCGCCCCGACCATGACGAGATGACCCGGGTCGAAACAGAGTCCGGCATCCGTGCCGACGAGAAGCCTTTCGATGTCCGACGGTCCCTGGATCATGGTGCCGAACTTCGGCAGCACCGCGAGCCGGAGTCGATGACGCGCACAGACGTGTTCGACCGAACCGATGAGGTGCAGGAGATGCGCCCAACCCGCGCTGTCCAGCACGATTCCGTGCGCGGTGCTCGCGCCGCGTGGCGCGATCGCGGACAGCACGAGCGTCTCGCCGCCGACCGCAGCGAGCCAGCTGGCGTGCCCGTCGATGTGGGCAAGCTCGGAGCCGCGGATGTCGTGGTGGTGAAGGACAGCGTGGGCCTGGCCGGAGACGACGCGCACCCAGTGGCGCCGGATCAAAAGCTTGGCCTGATCGCTGCGGTCGGGGAGAAACCCGGGCGGCCCGGCCTCGATCGCGGAGACGCCAAGCGACCACACCTCTGACAGCACACGCTCCGCCTCGAGCTGGTAACCCCAATCAGGAACGTCGCTGACTCCCCACGATGCGGGCGCGAGCGCAACGCGCGGTCCGCCCTTTTCGCGTGACGTCCTCCGCCCCAGCGTTCGCCCGATCACGGCGCAGAGATTAACCGGATGGTCGATGCTAGGCTGGTCGTGCGTTGATGTCGAAAGCCCCCGCCCATCTCGAGCTGCGCCCGGCTTCCATGGACGACGCCGCGATGGTCGCGGACCTCGAAACCGCGCGAAATCCGGATGAGCCGCGCGATCCCGAGATGCTCCGGTTCTGGTGGAGCGCAAACCCAACTGACGAGGTATTCACGCGGATGATCGCCGAACGCGAGGGCGTCGCCGACGCATACGTGTATGCCGCGCACATGCCATGGGAGAAGGGCGAGCAGCGTTTCGGTTCGGTGCGCGTCGCCGTGCATCCGAACATCTGGAACGAAGTGCTGTTCGAGTCAGCGCTCGAGACCGCGGAGAGCTGGTTGCTCCACGAAGGGGCCGCGATCGCGGTCGCGCGGGCGAGGCAGAGCTTCCAACGTGACCTGGACGTCATGGAGAATCGGGGTTACAAGGAAGTCCGGCAGGCCCGCACGTGGCAGCTAGACCTCGTCGCGGGCAGAGACAGGCTGCTCGCCGGCGCCGAGCGCGCCCGGCAGCGCATGGCGGAACAAGACGTTCAGATGATGACGCTCGCCAACGATGACGACGCGGACCGCCTCACGAAGATGTATCAGCTGTGCATCGAGGCGGAGCAGGACATCCCGACCACGATGCCGATACCGCTGATGGCCTACGACGAATGGCATCGCCTGTGGTTCGAGAATCCCGGCATTCGTGTGGACCGCGTGTGGCTCGCACGTGAAGGCGACGCGATCGTCGGGTTGTCCGCGATCGAATATCCGCCCACTCGAGGCAATCCGTGGACCGCGCTCACGGCAACCTCTAGAGCGGTGCGCGGACGCGGGATCGCGCGGGCGCTGAAGTACGCAACCGTGGCGCAAGCCATCGATTTAGGCGCCGCCAGCATCGGCACGACCAACGATGGCGAGAACGCTCCCATCCTCCATCTGAATGCGGAGATGGGGTACGCGCCCTCTATCCCCTGGCTCGAGCTGCACCGTGAGCTGGCTACTTGACCGACACTCCATACGGCGTGCGCATGCTGCCCAAGCTCTACGAGGAATGGAGCGCGGGAGGCATGATCGCCAACATCGGGACGAGGCTCGTCGAAATCGCACCAGGAATGTTGGTGCTCGAGGGGAATCTCAGCGCCGAGTCGCATGGATTTCCAACCAGCAGGGGGCCGATCGTGCATGGGGGCGCGATTGCGACGCTCGCCGATGAGACGCTCGCCTCGGTCGCCTTCACCGTCGCCGAGGAAGGCGAGACCACGACTACCGCTGACCTGAAGGTCGACTACTTTCGACCGGGCAAGCCCGGCCGGCTCATCTGTCGAGCCACCGTCCGGCACCGGACCCGAAGGCTCGCGTTCTGTGAGGCGACGGTGCAGCAGGAGACCGGCGAGGTGATCGCCGAAGCACGCGCCGTCATCGCCTACGTGCGCGCCTAGCCTGAACCCAGCTCCGGGAGGCTGACCGCCCGCCACTCGTGCCCGCCATCCTGGGTCGCCTGGAGCAGCGGCGTCGTGCTTCCCATCGTGCCGAACCAGGCATGGTCGGCGTCGAGCACCTGCAGCGAACCGGGCAGGGGCGCCGGCACGCTAAGTGGGCGTAGCCCGGTCCACGTGACCCCACCGTCGGAGCTGGTCGCCCACGATCCCGCACCGACCCACCACCAGTCGAGGGCATCCGCGTATCCGATCGCTCCGTAGGCCGACGGCACCGGCGCTGCTTTCCACGACGAGCCGCCGTCCAGGGAGCTGAGCTCGACCTGGTCGGGCACGACCGGCAGGACCCCCGCCTCGGACAGGATGGCCGTATATCGATAGAGGCTCGAATCGGCGAACGTGGCGTAGACGTACTCGACCGATCCTCCGCCGTCGAAGGCGCGCACGGTGAGGGGTGGGTAGCCGAGCACGATTCCACCATCGGCCGAGCGCAGCTTGGGTGGCGCGATCGGAACGACGGTCACGGCCACCCCAGATCCGGTCGTAGGGTGCGCCGCCACGAAGAACAGCTCCGGTGCAACCGACCCCTTCGGGGCTTTGGGCCATCCGCGCGCCGGGGCCGGCAGCAAGGCACGCCGCCACGAGGCTCCGCCGTCTGTGGTCGCGTACGCGTACGGCTGGGTGGAGATGCTGTACAGCCACCCCCGCTGCGCGTCCGTGAAGGCGATGCGAAATGCCCAATCCCTGGCCGCCACCGGGTCGCCGAGGTCGTCCCACGTGGCGCCGGCATTGGACGTCCGGTAGAGGACCTCGTGCAGCGGCCCGGCCTGGTTGCCTTCCACCTGAACGAGCAGCCAGCCGTGGCTGGGATCCACGAAGTCCGCCGCAAGCACGCTCCTGCGACTGATGGCCCTGTCGGTGCGGATCCAGCTCTTGCCGCCGTCAGCGGTCTGGAAGATCACCGCAGCCGATCCGAGCAGGACGACAACGCCATCCAGTGGATCGAAGAAGCGAGCGTACTCGCCCACGTCGCTCAAAGGGCCCGACAGCTGGCGAGTCCAGCTGCGACCGGCATCAGCCGTGTGCAGCACCGCAAAATCGTGCGAGGCGAGCTCGAGGACGACCCAGCCCCTGGACGCATCCACGAAATCGAGGCCGGCGAGGGTGTAGGCCGGATGGCCTGACGAGCTCGTGGGATGGGTCTGGCCGGCGGCGCCGAATGAAAGCTGCGGATGCGCGTATGCGATGGTCGCGATCCCGATGACCAGCACGGAGGCGGCCATCAGCGCGAGCGCGCGTCCGACACGTGCGGCTCGCAGAGGTGTGCGGAGATCCTCCTCAGGCTCCATCCCCTTCAGGGCTAAATTGTGAGCGTTCATGGTCAGATCGGCCGCGGTCACCGATGCGGATGCCATTGCTCGCGTGCACGTCTCGAGCTGGCGGACGACGTACAGCGGCCTCCTGCCGGAAGACTTCCTGGAGTCGCTGAGCGCCACGCACTACGCCGAACGATGGAAGCGGGTCATCGCGGACGGCAGCTCGAGGGTATACGTCGCCGAGAATGACGGCGAGATCGTCGGCTTCGCGTCCGGCGGGCGCGAGCGCGCCGGTGAGACGGGCTACGAAGGCGAGCTGTACGCGATCTATGTGCTCGACAGCGCGCAGCGACGTGGTTTGGGCCGGGAGCTCGTCAGGTCGGCCGTTGCCGGCCTTCGCGAGCTCGGGCTCGACGACATGATCATATGGGTGCTCCGCGACAACAGCCACGCGCGCGCGTTCTACGAGCGGCTGGGCGGCGTCTACGTTCGCACGCAGCCCATCACGATCGGTCCTGTCACGCTCGAAGAGGTGTCCTACGGTTGGCGGCGCCTCGACGACGTGCGCTATTGAGCGAGGCCTTGCCGACTCACCATTTGACGGCGGATCGGCTCGTCGAGCTCGACTGGGAGCTGATTCCGTATACGCCGTATCCGGCCCACATGCACATGGCCCTTGACGAGGTCCTGCTGGAGCGCGTGATCGCCGGCGCACGCGGCCCGACTGTGCGCTTCTGGGAGTGGAGCGAGCCGGCGCTCGTGATCGGCTCGCATCAATCCGTGCGCAACGAGGTCGACGTGGCTGCGGCCCGCGACCTCGGCTTCGTCATCACCCGCCGCATGAGCGGCGGCGGCACGATGCTGTGCGAGCCCGGCCGCACGATCACCTATTCGCTCTATGTGCCGGCCACGATCGTCAGCGGACTATCGTTTCGCCAGTCGTACGCAGCTCTCGATGCGTGGGCGGTGGGCTCGTTTGCGGCGCTCGGCGTGCCGGCAACCTATCGGGAGATCAACGACATCATCTCGCCCCGAGGCAAGATTGCCGGGGCGGCCCAGGCCCGACGCCGGGGGTTCGTACTTCACCACACCACGATCGCGCACGCGATGGACCCATCGCTGCTGCCAAAGCTGATCCGCATGGGGCGCGACCGCGTATCAGAGCGCGGCGTGCGCAGCGCGGACAAGGAGGTGTCGCCGCTCTCGTGGTTCACATCGATGGACTGCGCCGGGGTCGCGAGCCACATGGCGGGATCGTTCGCTTCCGACTTTCATGCGCGAGGAGGCGAGGTTGCGAGCGATGAGCTCGAGGCGGCGCATGATCTGGTGAGAACCAAGTACGCGACCACGGGCTGGATCAACCGCCTGCCCTGACAGACTCCCTATGACATCTCCCGCCACGACGCGACCAGCTCCGGACACTGTTCCACGTGTTCGCGGTAGTGGTCGCGCAGCCAGCCGAGAACGTCGTCGGGACTCGTGGGATAAGGATCCTGGCCGTCGCCATAGATGACCGGCGTCTTGCGCGACCAGTCGGCCTCCGAGAGGTCCGCCGCGGTGTCCTTGACGAATCGGTGCAGGCCGGACATCTCCTCGAGAGCGGGCTTGCGCTCGGCTGCGGTGAGGCCGGCCCTCGCCCTCTTGTTGGCTTCGTCGGACTCTCCTGGCTTGTCGAGCGGTTGCAATTCCTGCTGTGGTTCGGCCCTGATGCCGTCGAGGATGCGACCGTAGTGGACCAGGACCCAGTTCACGTGCACCTGGAGGCCGCCGATCGCGTAATCGTCGCCGGGCTTCAGGTACGCCAGCGCCGAGTCCGGCACCTGCGCAAACGCCGCCTCCCACTCTTCGCGTGCGGCGTCGAAATCGGATAGAGCGGCTTCGCGGTCCACGAACGCTAAGGTACAGCGGAATGACGCGGGCGCAAAGGTGGACGCTGGTCGCGGCCGTGCTCGCGTCGGCAACGGTGTTCCTAGACGCCACCGTGGTCAACGTCGCCTTGCCGCGAATCGGACGCGACCTCCCGCACTCGGTCGTCGGAGTCCTGGAAGGCCAGACCTATGTCTACGCGGGCTACCTGCTCTCGCTGAGCTCGCTTTTGATCCTGGCCGGCGCGCTGACCGACACCTACGGGCGAAAGCGGATGTTCATGCTCGGGCTGGCGGGCTTTGGCGTCTCGTCGGCGCTGTGCGGCCTCGCCCCCAGCCTGGAGACGCTCGTGATTCTCCGTGTGGTCCAGGGGATCGCTGGCGCTTTTCTCGTGCCCGGATCGCTGGCGTTGATCTCGGCCGGATTCAGCGGCCCGCTCCAGGGCCGCGCATACGGCATCTGGTCGGGCGCCGCGGCGGGGACGACCTTGCTTGGTCCCGCCGTGGGGGGCCTGCTCGTCGACACCATCTCGTGGCGCGCCGCATTCCTCATCAACATCCCGATCACTGTGACAGCGCTCTTTTTGGGATGGAGGCACGTGCCGGAGAGCCGGTCGGACGAGCCGCCCGCCGGCTTCGATTGGGTGGGCGCGATCGTCGTCGGCATCGCCGTTGGCGGGCTCGCATTCGGGACCATCTACGGACAGCAGCGCAACTGGCGCGACCCGGTGGCTTTCGTCATCCTCGCCGTCGGATTCATCGCTACGGCCGGGCTCCCGCTCTACATGGCGCGTGCGCGCAACCCCCTGATTCCGCTGAGCCTCTTCAAGTCCCGCGCCTTCACGACCATCAACATCTCCACACTGCTGATCTACGGAGGCCTGCTTGCGAGTGGCTACAACCAGGCGCTCTTCGTGCAGGGCACGCTGGGCTACACAGCGGCCGCCGCCGGCCTGATGTTCGTCCCGAGCGGCGTCTTGCTCACCGTCCTGTCGCCAAGGTTCGGGGCGCTGGCGGGCCGCTATGGCGCTCGGCCGTTCCTGATCGCCGGGCCGCTGCTGATGGCCGCCGCATGCCTCGTGTACGCACGGGTGCCCGCGACGAGCGCGGCCTGGCAGCTGCGGCCTGATGCACCTTCGAGCCTGATACCGCCCCTGTCTTACCTGATCGACTTCCTGCCGCCGGCGCTCATCTTCGGCATCGGGCTCTCGTTGATGGTGGCTCCGCTCACCGCGGCGCTGATGGCCTCTGTCCCCGTCGCCCATGCCGGCCTTGCATCCTCGATCAACAACGCGGTGTCCCGCATCGGCCCACAGCTGGCGGGGGCTGTTGTGTTCGTGGCGGTGACCGCCGTCTTCTACGGGTCACTTGGCGCCCGGGTCCCCGGCCTCGACCCCAGCTCGCCCGAGCTTCGGGCGCAGGTCCCGCCTTTGAACCGACCGGCCGCGAGCGCGCCGGCGAACGTGGCCGCGCAAGCACGCGAGGCGTCGGCCGACGCCTTTCACGCGGCGATGCTGATCGCGGCCGGTCTCTTCATCGCGGGTGCGGCCGCCAACGCAATCGGCGTGTCGAAAAAACAGGACTGAGCCCGTCAGACCTCGAGGCGCGACATCAAGGCTTCATCGAGCTGAGCCCCCAGGCCCGGACGTGCAGGAACCGCCAGGCAGCCATCGCGCCCGATTCGCAGCGGCTCCGCCAGAAAGAAATCGCGGCGCTCCACTGTCCAGCCGGGCGGGTCGTATGGAAACTCGAGGAACGGCCCACCACCGACGCCGGCCGCGACATGAAGGTTGGCGAGCAGGCCGAGACCGTTGGTCCAGGTGTGAGGCGTGAACCATCGATTCTTGATCAGCGCGAGCTCTGCGACCAGGCGTGTGCGCGACATTCCCACCGCGAGCACGACGTCGGGCTGGTACACGTCGAGAGAATCGGCGTCGAGGTAGCCGAGAAGCTCCGGCACCGTGCGAGTCATCTCGCCCCCGGCAATGCGAACGCCGGTTTCAGAGCGAAGCCGTGCGAGCCCTTTCGCGTCCGCGCCCGGCAGCGGTTCCTCCACCCAGAGCACGCCGAGCTCGCCGAGCTCCGCGACGGTGCGTCTCGCTGAGGCGGGGTCGAGGGCCGGTTCGATGTCGCCCGGCATGCGCCAGGCCTGGTTGAGGTCCACCATGATCTCCATCGTCGAACCCACCGCCTGGCGGACGGCGCGCACCGCGGCCACCCCATCCGCCAGACGCTCGCGCGTGAAGCGGATCTTCATCGCCCTGAACCCCTGCTCGCGCAGGGCAAGCGCCGACTCGGCCCGTTCCGCCGGCACCTTGACCTCGCCTGTCGACGCGTAGACCGGCAGCACGTCGACCGCACCACCGAACAGCGCCGATACCGGCTGCCCGGTGACCTGGCCCACGATGTCCCAAAGCGCGGCCTCCAGCGGCCAGTAGCGAGCGGCGTGAAAGCTGATCGTCTCCAGCACGCGCACATGCCGCGATATGTGCATGGGGTTCTTGCCGACGAAGAGCTCTATGTAACGATCGAAGCCCTCCATGGTGTCGCCCGAGCCGACGCCGACGACGCCTTCGTCGGTGTCGACGCGCACGACCGTCGCGTCGAATCGCGTGCGCGGCACCGGATCCCAGGCGGCATGAAATGGCGGGTCGAGCGGCAGCCTCAGGCGCCGCATCGTGATGCCGGTGATCTTCACTTACTTACCTTTGTAGTAGCCGTTGTTTGCGTGCTCACGCCGCCCCGCTACCCCGCGCACGTAATTCGCGTCACGGTCGGTAAGCGCGTCTTCGATCGCGGCTCGGGTGGCGGCGCGGTTGGCCATGCGGACGGCGGTCTCGTCGGTGGCCCCGGGGTCGACCCACACCGCGACGAGCAGGACCAGGGCGCCGGCCTCGGCCGGGTCGATGAGGGAATCGGCGACCGCATCCAGGACGCCCTGCGAGATACCCAGCTGCGCAGCGCCCCACGTGATGCTGTCGAGCGGCTCGTGGCCCAACGTGACTTTGTTGACCACCAGCGTGATCGGACGCACGAGCACGCCTGGTTCGACGACGGCAAGGAACGGCACGTGGCCTGGCCTCGGCGACGCGAGAGCTCCGACGATGGAGGCAGCCGTGGGGGAGCCGCGACGCGCCATCACCAGGTTGATGTGGCTGCCGTCGGGTACGATCCCCGACCAGGCCTCGCCGATGCGGCCGTCCATGTCCTCAGCTTTCACAGTTGCAGGACCGCGCGTACGGCGGTGGCATTGCGGACCAGCTCGAGCGCAGCCGCCGTCTCGGCCAGCGGCATCCGGTGGGAGATCAAGCGTTCCAGCGGCAGGCGGCCTTCGGCGTAGAGCTGGAGGATTCGCGGAAAGTCGCGCTCAGGACGCACGGAACCATAGGCGCTGCCGAGGATGCGCCGTTCCGAGCGTGGAATCTCGACGGCCGGAATCGTGAGCATGGCGTCGGCGCGCGCGATGCCGATGAGCACCGCCGCTCCGCGTGGCCGGCAGGACAGGAATGCCGCCTGCATCGCCTCCGGCCTTCCGGTCGCCTCGATCGCGTAATCGACACCTCCGCCCGACGCATCCTTGATCGCTCTCACCGTCGCATCCGCGCTACCTGCCCAGCGGACGGTGGCTGTGGCACCCACAGAGCGCGCCAGCTCGAGCTTCTGCTCCGAGAGGTCGACCGCGATCACGGGGCTCGCGCCGATGGCGATGGCTCCAAGCACCGCACTCAATCCCACGCCGCCGCAGCCGATCACGGCCACCCGCTCGCCGGGCCTCACGCCGGCCGTGTTCCACACCGCGCCGACGCCGGTCGACACCGCGCATCCGACCAGCGCAGCCACCTCGAACGGCACGCTGTCCGGGATCGGGATCACGCATTGCTCCGGCACCACCGCAGCCTCGGCGAAAGTGGACAGATATGAATAGTGGTACACCGGGCGGCCGTTCCAAGACAGGCGGGGTGTGCCGTCCAGCAGCCCGCCGTGGCTCATGCCGCCCCAAGCTTTGCGACACAGGTGTGTGTACCCGCGCACGCACTCCTCGCACCGTCCGCACGAAGGCATCCACGAGAGCGCGACGTGAGTGCCCTGCTGGATCTCGACGCCCGCCCCCACCGCCTCGACGACTCCTGCCCCTTCGTGTCCCAGCACCGCCGGGCAGCGTGTGGCCGACGTGCCGTCCACCGCGTTGAGATCGCTGTGGCACACGCCGCTCGCGTGCAGCCGCACCAGAACCTCACCGGCGTGCGGCTCAGCCAGCTCGAGGTCACCGACCTGGATGTCCGCCGCGGTCTCGGGCAGCACCGCCGCTTGAATTTTCATCCGGCCTGGTCTGCCGCCTCAGGTTTTTGGAGGCGGCGCAGGTCCTCGATCGGGATATGGCATTTCAGGAAGTGCCCAGGCTCCTCCTCGAGCAGCGGTGGCTCCTGCTGCTCGCAGATCGCGCCCAGCTTGCGCGGGCAACGTGTGTGAAAGACGCAACCGCTGGGCGGCTTCGCGGCGCTCGGGATGTCGCCCTGCAGCCGGATGCGGTGCTCCTCTCGGACATCCAGGCTCGGAGCGGCGGACAGCAGAGCCTCGGTGTACGGATGATGCGGCGCGCTGAAAACGACGTCAGCGGGTCCGACCTCCATCAGGCGCCCGAGATAAAGCACGCCGATGCGATCGGAGATATAGCGGACGACTCCGAGGTCGTGCGAGATGAAGATGTAAGAGAGGTTGCGGTCGCGCTGCAGGCGGACGAGCAGGTTGAGGATGGCGGCCTGCACGGAAACGTCGAGCGCCGACGTCGGCTCGTCGCAGATGACGAGGTGCGGTTCGCCCGCAAACGCACGCGCGATGCCGACGCGCTGCTTGAGACCGCCAGACAGCTGGCGCGGCAGGGCATCCAGCAGGCCGGCGTCGAGACGAACCGACTCCGACAGCTCGACGATGCGGCGCGACCGCCGCTCGCCGCGCACGCCGGTCAACTTGGTCAGGGCTCGACCCAGGATCTGGCGCACGCTCTTTCTTCGGTTCAGCGATGCGTCCGGATTCTGAAACACGATCTGGATCGCACGGACCTGGTCCAGGCTGCGCTGCCCGACCCGGGGCGCCAGCTTCTTCCCCTCGAGGTCGATCTCGCTCCCGGCGTCGGGCACGCCGAGCCCGATCACGCTGCGGGCGAGCGTCGTCTTGCCGCTGCCCGACTCGCCGACCAGCCCGAACACCTCGCCGGCCGCGATCTCGAGGTCGACGCCTGCCAGGGCCTGGAACGAGTTGCCCTGCTGCGTCATCGTCCGACGGAGGTTCTTGATCGACAGCGCCGCGCGGGCCGTCTCCGGGACGGGCGGCCTCTTCACCATGTCACGCTCGGCCCTCGGCAGCGTCTGAGCGATGTCGGAGAAGTGACACCTACTGGCATGTCCCTCGCCCACCGGGTCGAGGCCGGGTTCCTCTGCGCGGCAGATGTCCTGCACCAGCCCGCAGCGGTCGGCGAAGACGCAGGCTTTGATGGCCGCCCCGATCCCGGGCGGGAAGCCGGGGATGGTGTCCAGCGGTCCCACCTCCTTGCTGAGGCCCCAACGGGGGATGCACCGCAACAAGCCGACCGTGTAAGGGTGGCGGGGGTTGGTGAGCAGCTCCCACGCCGGGCCCTCTTCCACCATGCGGCCGGCATACAGAACCCCGACGCGATCGCACATGCGCGCGATGACTCCGAGGTTGTGGCTGATGAACAGCACGCTCGTTCCGAAGGTGGCGCGCAAATTGCGGATCAGGTCCAACACCTCGGCCTCGACCGTGGCATCGAGTCCCGTCGTCGGCTCGTCGAGGATGAGCAGGGTCGGGTCCGAGGCAAGGGCCATGGCGATGACCACGCGCTGCTGCATGCCGCCCGAGAGCTGGTGCGGATACCGGCCCATCACCCCCTGCGGGTCGGAGATCTGGACGCGGCCCAGCATCGCCAGGGCCCGCTCGCGCGCCTCGCCCTTGGCCACACCTGCGATCACGAACGCCTCGATGAGCTGGTCCCCGGCACGAATCGTCGGGTTCAGGGCGGTACCGGGATTCTGGTAGACCATCGACGCCGCCGTCGCGCGCAGCTTGCGCAGATCGTCGCCGTCCATGTGGAGCATGTCCTTGCCGTCGAGGACGATCGATCCGCCAGTGATCTTCGCGTTGTCGGGCAGGTAGCGCATGACGGCGTACGCGACCGTTGACTTGCCGCTGCCGGATTCGCCGACGAGCCCGTATGACTCGCCCTTGTTGATCGTGAACGTCACACCTCGGATGGCGATCCGGTCGCGCCCGCGTACGCGGTACGCGAGCTTCAAGTCGGTGACCTCGAGCGCGGCTCTGCTCTGTGAGGCCATCCTCTTCAGCGCTCCAGCACGCGCGAGAGGCCGTCGGCAAACATGTTGACCGCGATCACGAGGCTGGCGATCGCAAGCGCCGGGAACAACACCGGCCACCAGAAATTGCTGATCAGGTACGTGTACTGCTCCGAGATCGTGAGGCCCCAGTCGGGGCTTGGCGGCGGAATCCCGAGGCCGAGGAACGACAGGGTCGCGATCGCGAACACCGCGTACCCGAGGCGCACGGTGAACTCGACGAGGACCGGTCCCATGACGTTGGGCAAGATCTCGACGAACATCACGTAGGGCGCACGCTCGCGCCGAAGCCTCGCCGCCTCCACGTACTCGAGCTGCGCCTCCGATAGCACGGCGGCGCGCACGGTGCGGGCGATGATCGGCGCGAAACCAAGTCCGATCACCAGGATCACGGTCGTGGTCGAGCCCCCGACCGACGCCAGCACGAGCAGCGCGGTAACGATCGTCGGCAGTGCAAGGAAGGCATCGGTGATCCTCATCAAGACATCCTCGACCAGGCCTCGGAAGTAGCCCGCGATCAATCCGATCGCGGTGCCCACCACGGTGCCCAGCAGCGTCGCCAGCGGCGCGGCCACCAGGATGCCGCGCGACCCGTAGATCACGCGCGAAAGGACATCGCGGCCGAGGCCGTCGGTGCCGAACCTGTGGTCGGCGGACGGCGGCTGGAGCTTGTGCAGGATGTCGGGCGCGAGCGGATCGTGCGGCGCGATGTTCTGAGCAAAGATCGCCAGGATGACCCAGAACAGAAGCACGCCGACTCCGATCAAGAGGCTCGGCGTGCGCAGGGCGAGCCGGAGGCGCTCCACCCAGGCTTGCCGGCGCAGGCGCGCGGCGCTTTCCTGCCGGCCCAGTGCGATCGTGGCGCTCATTCGCGACCCGCGAGCCGAATTCGGGGATTGAGGAGCGAGTAGCTGATGTCGGCGAGGAGCGTGGCGACGAGATAGACCACGCCGACGGTCATCACTCCGGCCTGGATCAAGGGGAAGTCCTTCTGCGCCACCGATGTATAGAGCAGCTGTCCGATGCCCTGGTAGTTGAACATCGTCTCGATGACGACGAGCCCGCCGATCAGGTAGCCGGTCTGGGTGGCGACCACGGCGATCGTCGGCATGAGTGCGTTGCGAAGCACATGTCGGAACACGACGGTCCGCCAGGCCAGGCCCTTCAGGACCGCTGTGCGCGTGTAGTCGGACTCGAGCGCCTCGATCATGCCGGCGCGCGTGATCCGCGCGATGTAGCCGAACAGAACGAGGACGAGCGGAAGAGAGGGGAGGATGAGGTGGTACACCTGCGTGAACGGGTCGGCGTCCGGAGGAACCTGCACGCTGATGGGCAGGACCTTGAGCGTGATGCTCAGCAGCAGGATCAGGACGATGCTCGTCACGAACTCAGGCATCGCTGTGGCGGAGAGCCCGCCGATGGAGATCGTGCGATCTATGAACGTGCCCCGGCGGAGGGCCGCGACCACGCCGCCCAGGATGCTCAGCGGCACCACGATGACGAATGCGACCAGGGCCAGCTTCACCGAGTTGCCGAGGCCGCGTAGCAGCAGCTGCGCGACGGGGACGTGGAAGGAGAGCGAGGTCCCGAGATCGCCGCGGATGAAGCCGCCGATCCAGTCGAGGTACTGGACGAGCAGAGGTCTGTCGACGCCGAGCGAATGATCGAGGGTGGCCACCGCGCGCGGGTCGGCGAACGGGCCGAGGATCCGGCGCCCCACGTCCCCGGGGAGGGCGTGGGACGCCAGGAAGATGATCACGGAAAGCAGCCACAGCGTCACCAGCGCCAGCGCGATGCGCCGGGCCAGGAAGCGGAGCATTCCGAAGCCTAAAAAGTTACGACGTGATGCCAGCTAGACGGAAGTTCACATGGCCCATGCCGGTGGTCTCGACACCCGCGACCTTCTTCTTGACCGCGGTCAAAAAGTCGTAGTTGTAGGGAATGATCAAGGGCGTCTCGTCGAGCAGCAGCTGCTCGATCTTCCCGGTGACGGCCTTCTGCGCGGAAAGGTCGATCGCTTTCACGTAGTCCTTGAAGAGGCCGTCATATGTCGGGTTGCTGAAATGAGCCGCGTTCCACGTCCCCGTCGAGAGCAGCGGCGCCTGGAGGAAGGTGTTCGGCACGCCGCGGTGGCCGTAGTCGGTGATGCCGAGCGGAGAGTCAAGCCAGTACTTGTCGTAGTAGGTGCCCGAGTCGGTGATGTTCAAGGTGATATCGACACCGATCGCCTTTGCGGCCGCCTGCAGCAGCTGGGCCAGCGCCGGAATCTCCTGCACCTGCTCGGTGTAGAGCGTCACCTTGAAGCCAGCAGACTTGCCGGCCTGAGACATGAGGTCCTTCGCCTTGGTGACGTCCTGCGCGCGCTGAGCCACAGAGGTGTCGCTGGACGGATACATCTTGAAGATGGGGTGGTCGTTGGCGATCTGCGCCTTGCCGTTCCATAGGCCGGTGATGATCGCGTTGCGGTCGATCGACAGCGCGATCGCCTGCCGGACCCTCTTGTCTGTCAATGGGCCCTGGTCGGTGCGCAGGTGGATCTGGCGGTGTGCCGAGGTCGGGATGTCGATGACGGTGGTGTTGGGATCGGTCAGCAAGCCCTGGCCGTTGCTCACGGAGAACTGCGTATACACGTCGAGGCTGCCGGCCTGGAAGGCTAGGATCGCCGCCGGCTCCTTGTCATAGAACTTGAAGTCGAGCCCGTCCAGGTAAGGCTGGTTGCTCTGGTCCCAGTAGGTCGGGTTCTTGTCAAGCGAGACGGAGTCGTTGACCGTGTACTTCTTCAGCTTGAAAGGACCGGTGCCGATGAAGGTCTGGTCCCAGTTTCCGGTGTAGTTCGCGGGGAGGATGATCGCGTTGTAGTTGTCGCTGCTGACCAGATAGGGGAAGTTGCCGTTGGGGGCGTCGAGCTGAAACTTCACGGTCTGGCTGTCGACCTTGGTCACGTTGCCCTTTGACAAGACGCCGGCAAAATTGGACAGCGCGTTGTTGCCCTTCAGGCTCGGGTCGGCGAGTCGGTTGAACGTGGCGACGACGTCGTCGACGGTCATGGGAGTGGTGCCGTCGTTGTACTTGACGCCCTGGCGGATCTTGAACGTCCACACGCTGCCGTCGGCGTTCGGCGACCAGCTGGTGGCGAGCACCGGGCGCAGCTTCAAATCCTTGTCAGAGAAGGAGAGGTACTCGCCGCACTGGCCGAGGATCGTGAGCCGCCCGAGGTCGTTGGTGAGGATGGGATCCATGGCGCCGGTCGGGGTCTGATGCCCGATGTTGAGCCGGCCGCCCTTCTTGATGTTCCCGCCGCTCGGCGTGTTGGTGGTGTTTCCACACGCCTCGAGGATGATCGCCAGCGTCGGCAGGCTCATGCCCACCACGGTCCCCCAGCGCAGGAACTGGCGGCGCGAGACGCGGCCGGCGAGCAGCTCGTCGATCCCGGCGTTCTCCAGCTCGCTCCGTCCAGCCCGAATTGCATCCAAACGACGCTGAGCGTCCCTCTCCATGGTTGCCTCCCCAGTCATTGGCCCGCCGGTACACGGCTTCGTGCCGGAACTGCGCGGTTCATTACGACATCAAACGTTTCGCTAGATCGGGACATCTTGGCACAGTCCGATGAGCACCCGGTTGGGCACGGTCGATCGCTACAAAGACCAGCCGAGTCGAGTCGCCGCCTTGCCGGCCTCGGTTAGCAGTCGCTCGCGCATCGCACCGATGGTGGCGACGTGGAATTGTCGAGACTCTGAGCCTGGCCCCAAGGCCTTCAGCTCTTCGTTGAGCGACACCATCACCGCCGTCGTTCCTGCTCCTGGTCGGGTGTCATCGCGCCGGACCATGAGGAGGTCGCGCGCCATCAGCATCTCGACGGCGAGGATGTCCCGCAACCGGTCGAGGGCCAGGTCCGTTGTGGCGATGCCGATAGGAGCACCGGTGGCGTGGTCCTCGATCCCAAGGTCGAGAGCGCCGACGTCGAGGCTGGCGGGATTGGCCATGTGCCGAAGCTCGGCGGCGGCGGCAGCGGCGGCATAGCGCAGAGATGTCCCGCGCATTTCCGCTGTCGATCCCCACACCGACCGGTTCGCGCCGGCTGACCTGGCGAACGTCGCGGACCAGAGATGGTTCATGCGCCGGTCGCTGAGCTGGCCGGCATGCGCCAGCGCCGGGCGCAGCGCATCGAATGCGAGCGCCACCATCATCGGATGGAAGTTGCCGTTGCTGATCATTCGCCGTTCAGTTCGAGACACCAGCGGGTTGTCGGTCATCGCGTTGAGCTCGGTTTCGATTGACCTGCGAGCCAGCTCGATGAACTCCCACAACGCGCCGTGCACCTGCGGGACGACCCGGAACGACAGTGCGTCCTGCACAGACCGGTTCGGGTCGTCGTCGAGGATGGCGCTGCCTTCGATGAGCCCGCGTATGTGCTCGCTCACCCTGACCTGCCCCTCGACTCCCTTGGCAGCGGCGACCGCGGTGTCGAACGGGCTCGGGTTGCCGGACATTGCCTCCAGCGAAAGCACCGCGGCCAGGTCGGCAAGCTCGAGCATCTCCATGGCCCGAGCGACGACCATCGCGCCGTGGCCGATCGAGATCGAGTTGGCCGACATCAGAGCCAAACCATCCTTCGGCTCCAACCGGACAGGCGCGATCCCTGCGCGGCGCAGCGCCTCGGCGCCTGGCAACACCTCACCGCTGAAGTCGGCCTCGCCGCGCCCGATGGCGACTTTCGCGATCGCAGCCATCTGAGACAGGTCTGAGGCTCCAACCGAGCCGAAGCTCGGCACCACCGGATGCACGCCGGCATTCAGCATCGCCACGTACGTCTCGACGCAAGCAAGGGTCACCCCGGCGCCACCTCGCGCCATGCCGTTGACCCGCGCCGCCATAGCCGCCCGCACGAGCGGAACGGGCAGGGTCGGACCGATGGCCCCGGCGTGGCCTTCGACCATCGTTTCCTGTAGCTCTCTCAGCTGCGCATCGGGAAGCCTCGTGTCCTTCATGTGACCCAAGCCCAGGTTCAGCCCGTAGACCCCGCGGCCAGACGAGAGCGCCGCGTCGACGATGGCCCGGCTCTCGTTGATGGCGGCGATAGCTTCTGCACCGAGCTCGATGCGCGCGCCTTCGGCGACCTCGAGCAACCCGCGCAGGCTCAGCGGCTTGCTTGTCAGTGCAACGAGGCTGGCCGGCACGTGTGGATGCTAGCAGTCCAATATTGCCGCCACGGTCTTCTCACGATATGAAAATTAGTGCTAGCATGCACGCGGCATCGATGGTCGATCTAATCGCATCGTGAAAAACCAGGGCTTCGACATCGTGGTCGCCGGAAAGCTGGCGCTCCCGGATGGTCGACTGGTCGACGGAGAGCTGGGCATCAAGGAAGGCCGCATCGTCGCGATCACCGATAGAGATGCGCTCGCCGGCTCAGAACGCATCGACGCCGGCGGCGGCCTGGTTCTGCCTGGAGTGGTCGACGCCCACGTGCACACGCGCAGCGAGCCGGCCGAAGGCCTCACGCGCGCCACCACGGCGGCGGCGGCGGGCGGAGTCACGACCATCGTCGACATGCCGTACGACGACCCGACCCCGATCACCAACGTCGGCGCCTTCATCCAGAAGACGGCGGCCGTGGATCGCGAGGCCATCACCGACGTCGCCTTGTGGGCGACCATCGCCAAGACCGGCGGCCTCGACGAGATCGAGGAGCTGGTCAGCGCCGGCGCCTGCGGTTTCAAAGTGTCGACCTTCGAGACACACCCGGTGCGCTTCCCCAGCATCCCGGACGGTGAGCTGTATCTCGCGATGCAGCGCATCCACGCCGCTGGGGCGCTCATCGCCTTTCACGCAGAGAACGACGACATCGTGCGGCGCCTGGGCGCCCGCCTGGTGGCGGATGGTCGCACCGACGCCTCCGCGCATGCGGAGGGCCGCCCGCCGGTAACCGAAACCGAGGCGGTCGGACGCGCACTCGAGCTCGCGCTTGCGACCGGCGCCCGGACCCACATCGTCCACGCGACCCTGCAGCGGTCGTTCACGCTGGTCGAGCGAGCGCGCGGCGACGGCGCCGACGTCACCGCGGAGACCTGCCTTCACTACCTGCTGATGGACGAAGGCGAGATGGGCCGCCAGGGCGCCCGCGTGAAGATCAACCCTCCGCTGCGTCCCGCCTCCGAGCTGGAGGCGCTGTGGCGCCTGCTGGCGGGCGGCTCCATCGCCTATGTGACGACCGACCACGTCGGCTGGACCAGGGATCGCAAGGAAGGCCTGTCGATATTCGACGCCAAGTCCGGCGTCCCCGCACTCGAGCTCTTCCTCCCGCTCATGTTTCACGAAGCGGTGGTCAAGCGTGGCTTCTCGGTCGGACGCCTGACGCAGCTTTTGTGCGAGAACCCCGCGCGGCGTTTGGGCTTGTGGCCGCAGAAGGGCGGCCTCGCCCTGGGCGCCGACGCCGACCTCGTCATCCTCGACCCGGAGCGCACGTGGCGGGTGGACGAGGCGGCGCTGCACACACCCGCAGGCTGGAGCCCGTACCACGAACGCGAGGTCAGGTCTTCAGTCGAAACGGTCCTTCTGCGCGGCCGGCGCGTATTCGAGCGCGGCGAGGTCGTCGGGGTGCCCGGCGGGGGCCGATGGGTCCGGCCGAGATCCGAGAAGTCTCCAGTCGCCGCATGACCGCTCTGAAAGCTCGCTCAAGCGAGCGCCCCGAGGCCGACGGCGACCAGGTCACGTGGGCGGCCGGCACCCAGCTCCTCGCGCGCGCGGTGAGCCTCATCCTCTACTTGCGGGAGCGCGACGAGCCCGTCACCGTGAGCGAGCTCGCCGGTGCACTGCAGATCCCTGTCAACACCGCGTACCGCCTGGTGCGCACTCTCGAGCTTGGCGGGCTGGTGGACCGCAGCCACCGCCCATATGTCTCGCTCGGGCTGCGTTTCATGGACCTTGGCCTCGCCAAGCAGCGCCAGGTCACGCGCGAGCTGGCACCGGTCGCGCAGCCGGTCCTGGAAGCCTTGACCGCGGACACGGGCGAGACATCGCTCCTGCTCATGCCCACCGGTGCGAGGGCGATCTGCATCCTGGCGGTCGAACCCTCAAGGGCCATTCGCCTCTCATATCAGCCTGGGCACGTGCTGCCGCTCTACGCGGGCGCCTCGGGCAAGGTGATGCTGCCGTGGGTCTCCGAGCAGCTCATCGAGACCGCGCTGGCGCAGGGCGAAGGCCAGGTCCTCGCCGGCGGCGGGAGGCTGACCGCGAGTGCGATCAAGGCCGACCTGAAGGCGATCCGCGCATGCGGCCACTGCGTGACCCATGACGAGCTCGACGCCGGCGCAAGCGCGGTCGCAGCGCCTGTCTTCACGCGCAGCGGACAGATTTTCGCCTCGGTCAGCGTGGCGGGACCGACGAGTGGCTTCACGGAAGCACGCCTCCCGGCGCTGATCGACAGGGTCGTGGCGGCTGCCGGCGAGATCGCGCGCGGCCTCTCTAAAAGCTGGAGCGGGGAGGCCACGTGAAAACGGAACGGCGCGTGGTGGCGGCGCGGGGCACGGAGCTTCGCTGCCTGGGCTGGCGCCAGGAGGGGCTCCTTCGCATGCTCGAGAACGTCCTCGAGGTCGGCGAGCGTCCGGAAGACCTCATCGTCTACGCCTCGCTCGCGAAGGCCGCGCGCGACTGGCCGGCGTTTGACGCGCTCGTCGCGGCCCTGAAGACGCTGCGCGACGACCAGACCCTGGTGGTCCAGTCCGGGAAACCCATTGGAGTGTTCCAGAGCCATCCCCTGTCGCCAGTCGTCGTGATGGCGACCAGCAACATCGTCGGCCACTACGCGACCCCCGAGAACTTCTACGCGCTCGCCGAGCGCGGCCTGACCATGTGGGGCGGGCTGACGGCCGGCGACTGGCAGTACATCGGGTCGCAGGGTGTGCTGCAGGGCATCTACGAGGTGCTGAACGCCGTGGCGCGTGAGCATTTCAACGGCTCCATCGCGGGCCGCCTCGTCCTCACGGCGGGTCTCGGCGGCATGGGGAGCGCGCAGCCGGTGGCTTTTCGGATGCTCGGCGCGGTCGGCATCGTGGTCGAGGTCGACCCCGCCAAGCTGCAGCGCAGCCTCGATCGCGGCGACCTGGCGGCGACGTTCACGCGACTCGATGCCGCGCTCGACGCCATCGGCGCCGCGAAGCGTGAAGGCCGAAGCGCGACAGTCGGCCTACTGGGCAACGCGGCCGACGTCTTTGCCGAGTTGGCCCATCGCAATGTCACGCCTGACGTGGTGACCGACCTCACGGCTGCCCACGACGCGCTCTTCGGCTACCTGCCGCAAGGCCTCGAGCTCGACGAATGGGCGTCACTGCGCAAAGCCGATCCGACAGAGGTCACCGCGATGGCCAGGCAATCGATGGCGGCTGAGGTCCGGGCGATGCTCACCTTCAAGAAGCGCGGCGCCATCGCCTTCGAGAACGGCAACAACCTTCGCGTGCAGGCGGCCACGGCCGGAGTTGCGGACGCGACCACCATCGACGGCTTCGCCGAGCGATACACACGTCCTCTTTTCTGCAAGGGCATCGGCCCGTTTCGCTGGGTTGCACTCAGCGGCGAACGCTCCGATCTCGCGCGCCTGGACGACCTCGCCGGCGAGCTCTTTCCAGAACGGCCTGAGATCCGCACGTGGATCGAGCTCGCGCGCACCCACGTCGCGGTGCAAGGCCTGCCCGCGCGCAGCTGCTGGCTGGGCCATGGCGAGCGTTCGAAGTTCGCTGCTGCGGTCAACGCGGAGGTCGCGGCAGGCCGGCTGGTGGCGCCGGTCCTGTTCACCCGCGACCATTTCGACTCCGGCGGCATGACCGCGCCACACATCGGGACCGAGGGTATGGCCGACGGCAGCGATGCGATCAGCGATTGGCCGCTGCTCGACGCGCTGCTCCTCTGCTCCACCGGCGCCGACCTCGTCGCGATTCATGCGGGCGGCGGCGGCTACGCGGGCTACATGCAGAGCGCGGGCGTGACCGTCGTCGCGGACGGCACCGAGGCCGCGCAGACGCGCCTCCGCAAT
>VBHB01000165.1 GCA_005880315.1 Chloroflexota bacterium
CAGCCTCCCAAGCACCTCGGCGACCGGTAGCTGAAGCTTTCGGGCGAGCTCGGCGGCGCTCATGGAGAGGACGTCTGAGAGGTGCAGCAGGATGCCGTCGCGCTCGCCTTTGAGCCCAAAACCGAGCCGCGTGGGAGTGCCCAGGGGGTCGTCCAGGACCTCGCCGGCGGCGCCCAGGGCGGCCAGCACGTCGCGGGCGTTCTGAACCAGGGCGGCGCCGTCCCGGATGAGGTTGTGAGTGCCCACCGACAGTGGCGAGAAGATGCTGCCCGGCACCGCCATTACCTCTTTATGTAGGTCGAGCGCGGCCTCGGCCGTGATGAGCGCGCCCGACCCCTGGGCCGCCTCCACCACCACGACGACGTCGGACAGTGCGGCCATAGTGAAATTGCGCGCTGGAAAGTTCTGCCGCCTGGGCTCCGAGCCGTTGGGGAACTGGCTCACCAGCGCGCCCCCGCCGGCGACGATCTCTTCGGCGAGGCGAAGGTGCGATGCGGGATAGACGATGTCGACCCCGGTGCCCATCACCGCCACCGTGACGCCGCCGGCGAGCAGGGCGCCTCGATGCGCCGCCGCGTCACACCCGAGCGCCAGTCCACTTACGACCACCACGCCCACGCGGGCGAGGTCTGCGGCAAGCTGTTCGGCGACCGCCTCCCCATAAGGCGAGGGACGTCGCGAGCCGACGATGGCAACCCGCGGGCCGGCGGGTGGCGGCCACCTGCCTCGCGCGTTCAGCGCCGAGACGTCAAGCGGCGACATCGTGAAGTCGATAGCCGAGCGCTTCCAGGACGTGCCGGTCTCCGATCGCCTCCGTCCCTTCCAGGTCGGCGGCCGTCCGCGCCACCCGCCAGGCGCGGTGAAACCCCCGCGCGGTCAATCCTTTCTGCTCGGACCAGCGCTCGAGAGTACGCCGAGAACCGGGCTCGAGCAGCGCCACCTCGCGCAGCCGTTTCGGCTTTAGCTGGGCGTTGAGGCAGCCCTGCCGATCGAGCTGTCGCGTCCGGGCCGAAAGGACGCGTTCGCGCACCGTGGCCGACGCTTCGCCTCGCGGCTCCGAGGCGAGCTCGGCGAGCGGCACGCGGCAGACTCCCACCTGGAGGTCGATGCGGTCGAGGAGCGGTCCGGACAGGCGCCGCTGGTAAGCATCGACCAGGCCCGGGGTGCAGCGGCAAGTCCTGGCGGAGTCGCCAAGCCACCCACACGGACATGGATTGGTGGCGGCCACGAGCGTGAACCGGGCGGGATAGGTGACGGACCCGCCGGACCTCGTGATGGTGACGCGGCCGGTCTCGAGAGGCTGTCGAAGGGCCTGCAGCACTGGTGCTTGAAACTCCGCGAGCTCGTCCAGAAACAACACGCCGTGATTCGCCCTGCTGATCTCGCCCGGCAGCGCGAGCCCGCTGCCGCCCCCGACGAGGCCGGCCATCGAGACCCCGTGATGCGGTGCGCGAAAGGGTCGGGTCCAGTCGAGGGGTTTTCCCGGGATCAGATCTCCGAGCAGGCTGCGGACCTGCGCGACCTCGAACGCCTCGCCGAGATCGAGCGGCGGAAGGATGCCCGGCACGCAGCGGGCCAGCATGGTCTTGCCCGCTCCCGGCGGCCCGGTGAGCAGCAGATGATGGCCGCCCGCGGCGGCGACTTCGATGGCTCGTCGCGCCTCCTCCTGTCCGTGCACCTCCACCAGGTCGTGCTCGAGTGCCGCATTACTGGATTCGAGGATCGCTTTGGCGAAGGGCTGCGGTGGGATCCAATCCTCACCCAGCAAGTGAGCCACTACGTGCTGCAAATGCGTGCAAGGGATGACCTCGAGGCCTTCGATGAGCGCCGCCTCATTCGCATCTACCGAGGGCACGAAGAACCGCTCGAACCCGGCCTTCTGCAGACAGCGAGCCGCCACCAGCACGCCATCGACATGACGGATGGCGCCGTCCAGCGCGAGCTCGCCGAGAAACGCTGAGCGAGCCGGCGCCTGCTTGCCTATCTCGGCGAGCGCGATGGCGACGGCGATGGGAAAATCGAGGCCGCTTCCCTGCTTGCGCATCTCCGCCGGCGCGAGGTTGACGGTCAGGCGCGCGCGGGGAAAGTCGAGGCCGCTGTTCTTGATCGCGGAGCGCACGCGCTCACGCGCCTCCTTCACGGACGTAGCCGCGAGCCCGACCAGGAAGAACTTCGGATCCCCGTTGGCGCTGTCGGCCTGGACCTCGACGCGCCGCGCTTCGAGACCCACGAGCACGCAGGAATGAACGGTGGCGAGCACGGGGAGACGGTATGCGGGAAATCGCTAGAAGAAAGCCCTGGTTGTTAAGGATCAGGGCGGGATCGCGACCAGCTCTCCATCAGCGCCCCATTCGAGCCTGATCCCCCCTTCGTGAGTGAGATGGTGATGCCTCCCGCACAGCAGCGCGAGGTTGAAAATCAGCGTCGGACCGCCATCCGCCCAATGCTTGAGATGGTGACCTTGCGTCCAGGCCACCGGCCGATCGCAGCCAGGAAATCGCAGTGCTTGTCGCGCGCGATCTCACGGAAATTTACCGCCAAATTGGACTTCGGCCACCGCGCGTGCCGCATCGCTCCGCGCCCGTCCGTCACTCCTTCTTCCGAGTCCCTTTGGGCTGCGGCAACGCCCCACCGCCGCGGCCGCTGCGCGGCCGGGGCCGCCTCCCCACACGGTGGGGAGGTGAAAACGGACCTCAACCGACGCCCCTGGATCACTCCCGGCCCGAACCCCACCTCCTTCTTTCCAGTCCTTTTGGGCTGCTACATCCCCCCACCGCCGCGGCCGCTGCGCGGCCGGGGCCGCCTCCCCACGCGGTGGGGAGGTGAAAAACAGACCTCACCCGACGCCCCTGGATCACTCCCGGCCCCGAACCCCACCTCCTTCTTTCCAGTCCTTTCGGGTGCGGCAGCGCCCCACCGCCGCGGCCGCTGCGCGGTCGGGGCCGCCTCCCCACACGGTGGGGAGGTGAAAACAGACCTCACCTGACGCCTGGGATCACTCGCGGCCTAACCCCAACTCACTCTTCCCAGTCCCCACCCGACTCCTTCCTCCCTGCTCTTCCTCGTACTTGCTCTCTACGCCAGGCGGGGTTCCGGGCGCCAGCGGCCGTCTTCTTCGAGGTATCCCGCGGGCTGGTCCGGCTCGTGGCTCAGCACCAGCAGCCACCGATGCTTCTGCGCCTCGTCGAACAGCCGCGCCTTTTGCTGGAGCACCCGCAGCGGCTCGATATCGGCCGCCATCGTCCACGGCACACGCAGGTGAGGCGTCTGGCAGACCAAATCACCGGTGACCGCACACGCGAGCTCGCCCGAGCGCAGGACGACCACCTGGCTCCCCGGCGTGTGCCCGCCGACGTGACGGACATGCACGCCCGGCATCACTTCCGCATCACCCTCCAGGTACTCGACGAGATCGTTTCCGTCCGCGAGCGGCGTGAAGTCGTCAGTCACGTAAGCCGCCTGGCTGCGCATGTCAGGGCTCAGGGCGAAATTCCACTCGCTGCGCTGGATGAAGTGGCGCGCCTTCGGAAACGTCAGCTCGAGGCAGCCGCCCTCGTCGCGTCGAGTGAGCCCGCCGGCATGGTCCCAGTGCAGGTGCGTGGTGATGACGGCATCGACCTCATCGGGCCGGATTCCGATTCTGCGCAGCGAATGCAGCAGCCCTTCCGGCTCCCGCAGGGCGACCTGCAAAGCGCGCTTCTCGCTCAGCTTGGTGCCGATGCCTGTCTCGCACACGATGACGCGCCCGTTGATCCGCGCGACCAGGCCCACGCAGGCCATGTCGATCATGTTCTGGCCGTCCGCGGGCTTCTGTTTTTCCCACAGCACCTTCGGGACCACTCCGAACATGAGGCCGCCATCGGCCTTCCACCGCCCGGCGATGAGTATGTACAGCTCGAGATCACCCAGCCTCACGCTCACTAATATGCAGCGGCAATGGCCGTAGCGGCGATCCACACCGCGGGACTGTCGAAGGATTACGGGCTGGGACGGGGCCTGTTCGAGCTCGACCTGCAGGTCGCGCAGCAAGAGGTTTTCGGTTTCCTCGGTCCGAACGGCGCCGGCAAGAGCACCACCATCCGGCTGCTGATGGGCCTGATCAGGCCCACCGGCGGGTCCGCTCACATCTTCGGCCTCGACTGCATCCGCGACTATGTCGCGGTCAAGAAAAAGGTGGGCTACGTGCCCGGCGAGATGCCGCAGTTCGGCGGCCTTCGCGGCTCGGAGGTCGTGGCCTACTTCGGCGGCATGCGCGGCGGCGCGGACGTGAGGTTCGTCCGCATGCTCGCGGAAAGATTCAACCTCGACCTCAGCCGCCGCTACAGGGAATACTCCAGCGGCAACAAACAGAAGCTCGGCATCGTCCTGGCCTTCATGCACAGGCCCCAGCTCTTGATCCTCGACGAGCCTACGAGCGGGCTCGACCCCTTGATCCAGCAGGAGTTCTACGCCCTCCTCAACGAAGCACGCGAGGACGGGGCCACCGTGTTCCTGTCCTCGCACATCCTCTCAGAGGTCGAGCGAGCATGTGACCGTGTGGGGATCGTCCGCGCGGGCCGGCTGGTCCGAATCGCGGACCTCGAGGAGCTGCACAGCATTCGCTTCCACCACGTCGAGATCGAGTTCGCCGCCGGCGCTCGCATTCCCACGGATGCGATCAAGGCCGCGGCAGGGGTAGAGGAAGTGGTGGTCGATGATCACCGCGTCGCGTGCACCGTGAAAGGGAGCTTCGAACCTCTGCTGCACGCGATTCGAGACGCGAAGGTCGCCAACCTCGTCAGCCACGAACCGAGCCTCGAGGAAATTTTCCTGGAGTACTACCGCGAGTCGCGTCGAGCCCTCCCCAGCTGATGGTCGCGTACCTGTTCGCGCTGCGCCAGGGCCGGTGGGGGATCGCCGGCTTCGGCGCCATCGCCTTCCTGATCACGCTGCTCAACGCGGCGGGTTTCTACCAGGTGGCCGGCCACACGACGGCGGAACGCGAGGCGTTTGCCCGATCGATCGACGTGCTGGCCGCCCAGTTCTCGGTCATCGTCCCCCCGCCGATGCGTCCGGACACGGCCGGCGGCTACGTCCAGTTCCGCGCCTACGGAGCGCTCGCCATCGCGTTCGCAATCTGGGCGCTCGCATCCGCCAGCGCAGCCGCGCGAGGGGATGAGGAGCGGGGCATCGTCCAGGCGGTACTGGCGGCAGGCATCTCGAGACTCGCGTTCGTCGCCTCTCGTGCCGGCGCATTCGCGATCGCGGCCACGGTCGCCGCCCTCGCGGGGAGTGCCGGCGTGCTGGTTGGTGTCGCGAGCGGCGGCGAATCGATAAGCCCGGCAGCCGCGCTGGAGGCGGGGCTGGTCCTCGTTGCGCTCGCGCTCTGCTGCTACTCGCTCACGCTGCTCATCGCACAATTCACCGGCGCACGTTCGGCGACACCGGTCGCGGCCGCGGTCCTGCTCGCACTGTTTCTGGTCAACAGCCTGAGCCGCACTTTCGACTGGCTGGTGGCGTGGCGTCGGCTCTCGCCGTTCCATTACTTCGAGCAAAGCTCCCCACTCGTACCTGGTGAGGCCATCGACGTCGGCGCGACTCTGGTCTTGCTCGCAATCGCCGTCGCCGCGTCAGCCCTGGCCGCGATCGCGTTTCGCTATCGCGACATCGGCTCGCCACTTTTCAGCCTCCCGACCCCTAGCCGGCCGGCCAGCTACGAGGTATCGCGTGCGCTCGCGTGGCGGATCCCGGTCGTGCGGGAGCTGTACGAACAGCGAGTCGGCCTCCTGGTGTGGACGGTCGGCCTTGCCACGCTGGGAGCGATCTTCGTGGTGCTGACAAAGGCCATCGTCGAACCATTGCTCACCATTCCCGGCCTGGCGCGATATTTTTCTGCCTTCGTCCACGGCGACGTCTATCCGTCGTTCCTCGGTTTGATCTGGCTCAGCTTCACCCAGCTGCTCATGGCCGGGTTTGCCGTCACGCGAGTCGCGCGTTGGAGTGCACAGGATTCCGATGGCCGCCTCGAGCTGATTCTCAGCAGCCCGGTGTCGAGGGCAGGCGTGGTGATCGAACGCGTGGTGGTGCTCGCCGTCGAAGCTCTGATCATCGTGTCGGTCAGCGGGGTCTCGGTATGGACCGAATCCCACTCCCAATCGATCGACCTGGATCGCGGCCGCCTCGTCGCGGCCATGCTCCTCCTGGTGCCGTTCACGTTGGTATTTGGGGTGATCGGAGCGCTGCTGGCCTCGCGGGTCCCCCGCGCGACAGTCGGGCTGCTGGGAATCCTGGTGTTCGCCAGCTACCTGATCACGCAGCTGGGCCCGATCTTCAAGCTCCCTACCTGGGTGCAGGACGGGTCTGCGTTCAAGTTGTTCGGCCAGCCGCTCACCACGGGAGTGGACCAAACTGGTCTTGTGATCATGGTCGTCATCGTCGTGGCGGGACTCGTCGCCTCGGCGATGGTCATGGAGCGCCGCGACATCGGCGCCTGACGCCATGACTTACGAAAAGTAGCCAGAACCGGGATAAGGAGGTATATTTCGACGCCATGCCGAGATCGATGTGGAAGGGAGTCGTCTCGTTCGGGATGGTTTCCATCCCCATCCGTCTCTACAACGCGACCGAATCCAGTGCCAAGGTTTCGTTCCGGCAGCTCTGCCCGGACCACCGCTCGCCCATCAACTACAAGCGCTGGTGCCCGGAAGGCGAACACGAGGTTCAGTACGGCGAGATCCTCAAAGGCTTCGAAGTCGGCAAGGACCGCTACGTGATCATCGATGACAAGGACATGGACAACATTCCGCTGGCGACCGCGCACAGCATCGACATCACCGAGTTCGTTCCCAGCGACGACATCGAGCCCGGCCTCTACTACAACAGCGCGTACTACGTTGAGCCGGAGGAGCTCGGCAAGAAGCCTTACCACCTTCTGCGCAAGGCCCTCGAGGCGACGAGCCGGCTCGCCGTCGCGAAGATCGCGCTGCGTGACCGCGAGCACCTCTGTGCTCTGCACTCGACCAATGGCGTGCTCTTGATGAACACGCTCCACTGGCCGGATGAGATTCGCTCGACGGAAGGGCTCAAGGGCCTGGACGGCGAGGTGAAGATCAACCCCAAGGAGCTCGAGATGGCGAAGGCCCTGATCGAGAGCCTGGCCGACACCTTCGACCCGAGCCGCTACAAGGACGAGTACCGCGAGGCGGTCATGAAGGTCGTCCAGGCCAAGGTCGAGGGCGAGGTCATCGAGGCGCCGCCCACGCCGCAGCCGGCGAAGGTCATGGACCTCATGGAAGCGCTGCGCGCCTCGGTAGACGCGGCCAAGAAGCAGCGGGCCTCGCGCGAGAAGGCGCAGCCCGAAGCCAAGAGGGCTCGTAGAAAGGCCTCGTAACGTCGCGCTCTAATCTGGGGGCGGTGGATTCCAACCAGCTCCAGATCGAGCTCGAGAGCTTTCCCTCCGAGCTGCGCCCGATGCAGGCGGCCTCGGCAGAGGCGCCGTTCAGCTCACCTGAATACCTCTTCGAGGTCAAGTGGGACGGACTCCGATGCATGCTCTTCCGCGACCCCGAAGGCAAAGTGCACATCCAGGATCGCGGCCTGAACGACCTGACTGCGGACCTGCCCGAGGTCAGCGCCGCGGCGACCCGCGTTCCCCCTGGAAGCGTGATCGACGGCGAGCTGGTGGCGACAGACTCCGACGGCCGCCCCGACTACACACGCCTGCGCGAGCGCCTCGCCGGTGGCGCGGCGCGCAAAGACGAAATCCCAGTCGCCTACCTCGCGTTCGATGCCCTCTATCTCGAAGAGAAGCCGCTGCTCCGCCAGCCGCTCACACGCAGGCGAGTTCGCCTCAGGAAGGCCGTGGAGGCAGGCGGCCACATCTTCGTGCCCGACCACATCGAAGAGGACGGTGTCGAGCTGTTCGAGGCATGCCTCGAACGCGGCCTCGAAGGCGTCGTGGCGAAGCACCTTCAGAGCCCGTACATCCCCGGCCAGCGCAGCCCGTTCTGGCTCAAAGTCAAGGCGGTCAAGTCGGACGACTTCGTGGTCATCGGTTGGACCGGTGAGCAGCCGTTCGAGGCGCTGCTCGTCGGCTTCTACGAGGACGGCCGCCTACTCCCATGCGGCTCCGTCGGCGGCGGCTACGACCGGGCCATGATGCAGGCGATAAAGGAAAGGCTGGTTGAGCTGGCCACCGACTCCTCGCCGCTCGACCCGCCTCCGATCATGACCAAACCGGTGCGCTGGGTGCGGCCCGAGCTTGTGGTCAGCGTGCGGTACTCGGAGTGGTCGCCCGACGGCACGCTTCGCTTTCCCATCTTCAACGGCCTGCGCCCGGAGGTGCATCCCGCCGAAGCTGTCAGGCACCGGCCGAGGGTCGTCATCTCCGGGCACGTCAAGCCGGGATCGCTCGCGTACGACCTGACCCGATTTCCTTTCTAGTGGCGGACCTCGACGCCGTCACCGGCGCCTTCAGCTTCACCGGGAGGTTCATCGCGCGACGGCTGCTGGCAGATGGCCGGCGCGTGCGCACGCTCACCAACCATCCAAGGCGGCCCGGCGCCGAGGGAATGGACGTAGAGGTCGCGCCACTTCAGTTCAGCAATCGCGACGTGGTCGTCGAAAGCCTGCGCGGGGTCGACGTTCTCTACAACACCTACTGGATTCGCTTTCCGCATTCCGGGCTCGATTTCGGCGATGCGGTCGACAACACGCGGACGCTGATGAGCGCCGCCGTCGAAGCCGGCGTGCGCAAGGTCGTGCACATCAGCGTCAGCAACCCGAGTCCGGACTCGCCTCTCGACTATTACGCAGGCAAGGCGCGCACCGAGGCAGTTGTCCGCGAATCGGGCCTCGCATGGGCAGTGGTGAGGCCGACGCTCATCTTCGGCGATGGGGACATTCTCATCAACAACATCGCCTGGCTTCTACGCCGGGTGCCCTTCTTCTTCGTCCCCGGCAACGGCGCTTACCGCGTGCAGCCCGTCGCCGGAGAGGAGGTGGCAGACATTGCAGTCTGGGCGGCCGAGCACGATGGGATTACCGTCGATGCAGCCGGACCCGACATCCTTTCCTACGCCGAGCTGGTCGACAGCGTCGCGATCGCGATCCACCACACGCGCCCGATAGTTTTCACGCCGCCCGCGTTCACGCTGCTCGCGGGCCGGGCCGTCGGTCGATTTGTGAAGGACGTGATCCTCACGCCACAGGAGCTCGAGGGCCTGATGCAGGAGCTGCTCGTGTCCGCGGAGCCGCCGCTCGGCCGCAAGCGTCTAGACGACTGGCTCCTCCGAAGCTCCGACACCCTCGGAATGAGTTACGCATCTGAGTTGGATCGACACTTTCGCTAACTTGTAGCTGCCTATGACTACGGCCCAAGGTGGAACATCGGCCGCGGTCGAGGCCCGACAGCTGGTCAAACGCTACGGTGTGGTGACTGCGGTCGATGGCGTGAGCTTTCTGGCCACCAGGGGCGAGATCTTCGGCTTCCTGGGCGCCAACGGAGCCGGCAAGACCACCACGCTGCGCATGCTGTGCGGCCTGCTCCGGCCCACGTCGGGGATGGCGCTGATCGATGGCATCGACATCCAGGCGGATCCACTCGCCGCGAAGGCGAGGCTTGGGTACCTCGACGAGGAGCCTTTCGTCCATCCACACCTGACCGGGCGCGAGTTCCTCAACTTCGTCGCCGACCTCTACCGCATGCCGCGCGGCCAGCAGCGCGAGCAGCGCATGGCGAGGCTGCTCAGCCTGTTCGACCTGGCGCAGAAGGACGGCGAGCTGATCGGCGGCTACAGCCACGGAATGCGGCAGAAGATCGGGCTGGCCTCTCTGTTGATCCGTGAGCCTTCGGTGCTCCTGCTGGACGAACCCACCAACGGGCTCGACCCGCGCTCCGCGCGCCTGGTCAAGGACCTGCTCGAGGAGCTCGCCGCGCGCGGAACCACTGTTCTCCTTTCGACACACATCCTCGAGGTTGCGCAGGCGCTGTGCCGCCGAATCGCGATCATCGACCGCGGCCACATCGTCGCCATCGGCACGATGGACGAGCTTCGCGTGCAAGCGGGCAGCGAGGCCGCGAACCTCGAGGATCTCTTCCTCAAGCTGACCGCGGGGCCGGAGTCACGAGAGATGATCGAGCGCCTGCTCGAATCCTGATGGCCGGACCCGGCGCGCTGCAGGTCATCGTCACCAGTGAGCTCCTCGCTTTCCGCAATCGCGCGCTGAAGCGCAACCCGGCCAGGCTGGCGGCCATCGGGATCATCCTGCTGTTCGGGGCGGTCGTGATCGGAGGTGGCACCTTTACCGTCGGCGCTACGGCCGGCCACTTCCTCACGTTCGCGGTCGATCCTCTTCTCGCGGCCGCGTTCACCGGCCTCTCTCTGCTGATGTTGGTCATCGGCTTTCCAACCGTGATCGCCTCGTTCTTCGTCGGGCGCGACCTGCTGCAGCTGGTGGTGGCCCCGGTCCGCGGCCGCGACATCTTCGTCGCCCGGCTCGCAATCGCCACCTCCGCGAACCTATTGATCAGCGGCATCCTGGTGGCGGGCGTTCTCGGCGTCGGTGCGGGCGCCGGCGCGCCCCCCGTTTATTACGTGCTGGCAGCGCTGCTCATCGCACTGCAGATCGTCGTGATGACGTGTCTGCAGGTGATCTTGATGACTCTGATATTGCGTTGGGTACCGGCACGGCTGGCGCGCGATGTGGCCGCAGGCGTAGCGGGCCTCACCGGCGCCGCTCTGTACGTGGGCTGGAACCTCAGCCTCCGCCAGACCTTCGGGCGGCGGGGCCAGGCCGACATCTCCAACCTGACGAGCCTCGCCCAGCACATCGACTGGCTGCCCACCGCATGGCCCGGCCACGCGCTCACGGCGGCGGTCGAGGGCAGTCCCGCTGCCGCCCTCGTATGGACACTCGCGACGGTGGTGCTGGCGGTGCTGCTGATGGCGACCGCGGAGCTTCTCTACGAACGCACGCTGCTGTCGGGCCTGGGCACGTTCGGGGGTGCCGCGATGGTATGGCGCCGTCGTTCAGAGCGGCCGGTGACGCCGAGCAGAGCGACCGGCGCCGGCTCGCCCACCATCGCCATCGCGCGCAAGGACTGGCTTGGGTTTCGTCGCGACGTGCGCCGGCTCACACGCCTGCTCCCCGCGCTGCTGCTCCCGCTCGGCTATGCGGCCGCTCTCAGCCAACCGTCGCGAAGCCTCAGTGGCTTCTGGTCGAACGTGGCACTGGTGACTTTTCTCTCGATGTTCATGTCATCGGCGCTGGCCTCGCCTTCGGTCCCGAGCGAGCGACGTGGTTTCCAGCTGCTTCGAATGGCGCCACTCACGATGTGGCAGCTGCTGAGGGCCAAGGTCTTCATCGCGCTCCCCCCGGTGGTCGCGACGATGTTGGTGTTCAGCATCGCGGTCGCTATGACAGGCAAGAGCGGCGTGCCGCAGTCATTGGAGCTCATCGTCTTCGGGCTGTGGCTCGCCGTCGGTTTCGTCTCCATATCGGTGTCGGGCGGCGCCATCGATCCCCGCTTCGACGTCACCGATGACCGCAAGGCGGTCGGGCTCGTGGGCACGCTGGCTGCCATAGGCGGATCGCTCGCGTTCGCGGTCTTCAGCGTTGGCGCGCTGGCGGGGTTCACGTTCGGTGCAGAGGCGGCGACCGGAACCGCCAACCTGGGGCCCATCCCCTCCACCCCGGCGACGGGAGCCATGATGATCCTGGGAGGAGTTCTGCTCATCGTCGCGGGGGTCGTGCTCACTGCGGTTCTCTTGTGGATCGCAAACGCCCGACTGAACTCATTCGAAGCGACCATCGCATCAACCTGACGGTTGCAAGTCCTGGCTCTCAAAAACGCCCCAGGATCGGGATTCGAGGCGCCAGGACGTAGTTGACCTGAATCAGGATGATCAAGCTGATGCTGACCCACGTAGGCAAGATCACGCACAGCAGCGTCGCGACGGCATAGAGCGACTGGGCAATCAAAATGCGGCCGCGCATCAGCGTCGCGAGCTCGTGAGTCTCTTCCTCCCTGAAGAGGTGCGCCCGCAGCCCGTACTCGAGACCCGCCAGCAGGGCCGCGCCAAGCAGCACGATGTTGAGCCAATATTCGATCAGCGCTACCCGAAGCCAGTAGTAACTGCCCAGCAGCAGGGTCGAGAACGGCACCATGGTCACTGCGAACAAGAACACCAGATGGATCCAGACGAAGTGCCGGTTGCTTCGGCCGAGCTGACCGAGCTGGGTGCCCTGACCCAACCAGAAGATCCCGAGCGTCATGAAGCTCATCGTGTAGACCAGGACCTTCGGACCAAGCCTGCGGATCGCCTCCCACAGCTGGCCCTCCGTGGTCCCCAAGCCGTTCAGGGTCGGCACCACCAGCCCGAGGACGAGCAGGGTCATACCCACCGAGAAGATTCCATCTGAGATGCCCGACAGCCGATCCGGGCTTGTGCCGGATAGATCTGCCAAGCGGCGTCGCGCTCCGGGTTGCCGGCTCACGGCGCTAAAGGATGCCATTGGTGGTCGCAAACGTGTGCGGGTTTGCGACTCTATGCGTCACGCATGGATCCGGACATCCGGGGCATCAGATGGGCATTCGTGCTGGTTGGCGTGGCCGACGGCACGCTGTTGCCGTTCATCCCGCTGTATCTCCTCGAGCGCGGCCTGGACGCCCCAGCAATCGGGCTCGTCCTCGCCGGCATGGCGCTGGTCTGGCTCTTTGCCGGGCTCGCATGCGGCTACCTGGCCGATCGTCGCATCAGGCCGGAGCGGATTGTGCTTGCAGGGGCGTCGGCGGCCGCCGCTGTGGGTCTGACGCTAGCCCTGACCGGCGATGGCGTGACCACCGCGTTGCTGATCGTGGCCCTCACGCTGGTGAGGTCTCCGCTGACGCTTCTCGACGCGATCGCGCTGCGCAAGCTGCGCACGAAGAGCCGCACGGGCTACGCACGGATCCGGCTCCGCATGAGCGCGGGCTGGGCGGTCTCCGCCGTCGCGTCGGGCGCCGCCTACCACGTGCTCGGCCTTCGCCTGATTCCTTTCTTATATGCGCCGCTCGTCGCGGTGGTCGCCTTGTGGATCTGGCGCGCTGTCAAGCCCGATATGAGCTCAGCATCCAGCGACGCGCCCACTCCCCTTGTCAAGGGCGTGAGGCTGGGCGGCATTCCGCTTGCGGTGGTGGGATTCCTGGTCAGCTGTCTTCTCCTCGGCATCTCGCTGGCTGCAACCCAAAATTTCGTCACCCTGCAGATCAGCGTCCTTGGCGGCGGCGCGCTCCTGGTCGGCGCGGCCGGCGCGTTTCAGGCTTTGACCGAGATTCCGACCATGGGCTATACGCACGTGCTGACCAGATACCTCAGCCACCAGGCGCTGTTCGCCCTTGGGTGCGTCATCTATCTGGCCGTGTTCGTCGCCTGGGCACTGGTCTCCAACGCGCTGGTCGTCGCGTTGTTGAAACTCGTGATCGGAGTGGGCTTCGCACTGACGTACGTCGCGGCCGTGACCATCGCCAACGACCTCTCGCCATCGCGATTTCGGGCCACCGGCCAGGCGCTGGTCAAGTCGGTCCTGTTCGGGCTGGCGCCCATCATCGGCGCGCTCGGCGGCGGCGTGGTCTACGGAACCTTCGGAGCCCGCGTCATGTTCCTGGCTTCGACCTTCGTCGTCGCAGCCGCCGGTGCGCTCGCCCTGGTGGTAGTTCCGGTCGCCCGGCGGACCGCCGAACCGTCCCCACTCGCCCTGGAAGCAGCTGCACCCGCGACCCCATGAATCGAGCGACGCCAAAGCCTAGTCGAAAGGGTCCTCGATGACCTCTCCATCGAATCCGCCATCCGGGCGACCGATCAGGCCGACGACCGCATAGCGGATCGGACCTTTCCAGCCGGCCAGAAGCCGGTACTCGGCGGCGGCGGCGGCCAGCGCTCGACGTTTGCGCGTCCCAACCGCCTCGGCCGGCGTCCCAAAGGCCTCGCTGGTCCTGGTCTTGACCTCCACGATCACGAGCTCGCCCCCGCGCCGGCAGATGAGGTCGATCTCCCCCCGCCGGGCGGTGAAGCCCGCGCCGACCACCTCGTAACCTCGCCGCCTCATCAGCTCGGACGCAGCCTTCTCACCGGCGCGTCCCAGCGCTAATTCGCGGCGAACTCTCTGAACGGCGCCCATGAGGTGCGGTGGATGGGGCTCGGGCCGAGGCGCCGGATGGCGGCACGGTGCTCGGGCGTGGCGTAACCCTTGTGGAACGCGAAACCGTAGCCCGGATAGACGCGGTCGAACTCGACCATGGTCTTGTCGCGGGCCACCTTCGCGACGATGCTCGCGGCCATGATCGACGCGCATGTGCGGTCGCCGCGTACGACCGCCATCTGCGGCAGCGGAGCCTCGGGTACGTCCCACGCGTCCACGAGCAGGTATTCAGCCGGGATCTTGAGCCCGGCCACCGCTCCCGCCGTCGCCAGGTGGCGGGCCTTGATGAGACCGAGCCGGTCGACCTGGGCGTGATCCACGGCGCAGACCGACCAGGCGAGGGCGCGACGGCGGATGATCCGGTCCACACGCTCGCGTTCGTCAGGCGTCAGCAGCTTGGAGTCGTCGAGCCCGGGAATCCTGGTCCCGACCTCGAGCACCACCGCACCACCGACGACTGGGCCCGCGAGAGGGCCCATCCCGACCTCGTCGACGCCGGCCACAACTGAATACCCCATCGACACGGCCATGCGCTCGTAGCGCCACAGCATCGGCCTGCTCACTCTTGATTCACCGTTCGGAGATTACCGAGCGCGGGGACTGAGCGCCACTCCTCTTAACACCGCGCCACTACTATCCCGCGCTCTTCGCGGTTTCATCACCCCCACCCGCCGGGCTCGCTTCGCGAGCCGGGCGACCTCCCCACTGCGTGGGGAGGCGAAGCTCCAGGTGCCATCACCCCCACCCGGCGAGGCCGCTCCGCGGCCTCGCCGACCTCCCCACTTCGTGGGGAGGCGAGAGCTCGCTCCCACCTCTCTGCAACTGAGAATCCCCGACCTCCCCACAAGGTGGGGAGGTGAATTGCTACTCTTCCGATTCTTCTTCGCCGTTGGCGGGGGGTTCGGTACCGCTTTCGGGTTCGCGGATCAGTCGCCGCCGCTCGCGGATGCGGGCCTCCTTGCCAATCTTGCCTCGCAGGTAGTAGAGGCGGCCTTGACGCACGTCGCCGTGGCGCAGCACGTCGATCTTGTCGATGCGAGGTGAATGGATCAAGAAGGTGCGCTCGACCCCGACGCCATGCGTGACACGGCGCACCGTGAAGCTCTGGCGCAGGCCCCCGCCGGTCACGCGGATGACGGTCCCCTCGAACACCTGGATGCGCTCGCGCGTGCCCTCGACGACCTTGGCATGCACCTTGACCGTGTCGCCCGCGCGCAATGCGGGCACTTTCTCCTTTTGCTGCTCCTTTTCGAGCTGCTGGATGACGTTCATGACTTTTTCAACTCCTTGGTATGGACGGAAGATCTTTCAGCCGCCTGGCGGCGGCGCCATTGCTTGATGCGGGCGTGGTCGCCCGAAAGGAGCACGTCGGGGACCACCAACCCCCGGTAGTCGGCGGGCCGGGTGAACTGGGGCCAGCCCGCCGCCATTTCGGTGAAGCTGTCGTGCGCCAGCGAATCCGGATCGCCAACGATACCTGGCAGGAGGCGCGCCACGGCGTCGATCAAGACCATCGCCGGGATCTCGCCTCCGCTGAGGACGTAATCGCCGATCGAGATCTCGCGGGAGGCGAGCCCGGTGCGGACGCGGTCGTCAATGCCTTCGTAGCGACCGCACACGATGATCAGGCCCGGCTCCGCCGCGAGCTCTGCGGCGAGCTTCTGGTCGAGGCGCTCGCCCCAGGGCTCCATGAGCACGACCGGGCCGGGGTTGTGAGGCCGGATCGATTCCACCGCCTCGAACACCGGCTCCGGCTTGATGACCATTCCGGGACCGCCACCGAACGGCATGTCGTCCACCTGCCGGTGGCGGTCGTGCGTGAAATCGCGGAGGTCGTGCGGACGCAGCTGCACAATCCCGCGCTCGATGCCACGACCCACCACGCCGTGCTCGAAAACGTGTCCGAACATGGCGGGAAAGATCGTGACGACGTCGAATCTCATTTCTGTCTACGCGTCCTCGACCTGGACCAGCCAGTCGGCGACGACGACCCGCCGAGCCTGGAGGTCGACCTCGAGCACCGCGTCGCGCGTAGCCGGGATCAAGTGCTCGACCGCGCCCTCGCGGCTCACCCACACGTCGTTGGCCGGACGCTCGAGCACCTCTTCGATGGTGCCCAGCTGTAGGCCCGAGCCGGTCTGCACCGGCAGCCCGACGACCTGGTGATGGTAGTAGCGCCCATCGCCCAAGCCACGAGCGGCCTCATCTGGAACTTCGAGGTAACGGCCGCGGAAAAGGCCCGCCACCGTCCGGTTGTCGATGCCCTGGAGCTTCACCACCAAGCCCGGCTGGCCCGGGCGGCTCCATTCCACCTGGAGTTGACGCCCGTCAAGAACGAGCGCGGATCCAGTCTGGAAGCGATCGTCGAAGTCTGTCAAGGGATAGACCTTGACAGCACCGTCGAGACCGTAGGCACCGAACACCTGGCCGACCCGGATCACGAGCCCGAGCCTCCCCCGTGCTCGCGACGATCGCGAGGCGACGTATGGCTAAGCGACGGATTGGCCAGGTCCACGAACACGCGCTTGCGGTCGCGCAGCGACGCGACCCGGACGAGCGTCCTGACCGCTTCGATGTTACGTCCCGCCTTGCCGATGAAACGCCCGACGTCACCGTCAGCGAGCTTGACCTTGATGGCCACGGTCCCACCTCCGCGTTCAAACGCCTCCACCTGCACCTCTTCCGGCTTCTCGGCGAGCGTCTTGGCTACATATTCGACCAGCGCGCGATAGTCGACTCCCGGCCCCGCAGGCCCGGGAGGACCCTCGCGCCTGAATGGTCGGTTGTAGCCGCCTCCGCTCCGCCGCGGGTCACGCCTTATCGGTCGACTTCTCTGCGCGTCGCTCAAGAATCCCCTCCCGCTTCAACAGGCTCCTTGCGGCTTCGCTCGGCTGAGCGCCCTGCTGGAGCCAGCGCTCGACTTTGGCGACGTCGATGCTCACCTTTACAGGGTCCGTCATCGGATCGTAATACCCGAGGTGTTCGATGAACCGGCCGTCTCGCGGCGAGCGCGAGTCCGCCACCACCAGGCGGTAGAAGGGGTGTTTCTTCGCCCCCATCCGCCTCAGCCTTATCTTGACCAACCCGAACCTCCTTGTCCAAACAGCCGGCCCAGGCCGGCTTTGCCACCGCGATTACCGAGTCCGAACTGTTTGGCGAGCATCTGCATCGCGTCGCGCGCCTTGAGAACCTTGTTGACGTCGGCCGGCTGGAGCCCGCTACCGCGCGCGATCCGCCGGCGCCGGGCCCCGTCGATGATCTCCGGATGCGCTCTCTCCCGCCTGGTCATGGACAGGATGACCGCTTCCATGCGACGCACCTCGCGCTCGGCGTCGGCGCCGGCCACCTGGCCCTTCAACTTCGCACCACCGGGGACCATGTCGAGGATGCCTTCGAGGGATCCCATGCCGCGAAGCTGCCTCACCTGCACGAGGAAGTCATCGAACGTGAGATAGCCCGCCCGCAGGTGGCTCTCGACCTCTTTCACGGCCTCCCGGTCGATGGACCTCTCCGCGCGCTCGACCAGGCTGAGGACATCGCCCATGCCGAGAATTCGCGACGCCATGCGCTCGGCATGGAAGACCTCGAGGTCCTGCGGCTTCTCACCGGTGCCGGCGAACCGGATCCGCTGGCCGGTCGCCAGCCGCAGCGACAGTGCGGCGCCTCCGCGAGCGTCACCGTCGAGCTTGGTGAGGACGACGCCGTCGAGACCCACTCCAGCCGCAAAGGCCTCCCCCACCTTGACTGCTTCCTGGCCGGTCATGGCATCGGCGACGAGCAGCGTCTCCGTCACCTTCACGGCCGACTTGAGACGCTTCAGCTCGTCCATCAGCTCGGCGTCCACGTGCAGGCGGCCGGCGGTGTCGAGGATGACGACATCCTGGCCGAGCCTCGACGCCTCCTCGAGGGCCGCCTTTGTGATCTCCTCGACCTTGCCCTGGCCGCTGTGGAAGGCGATGTCTTCGCGCTCGGCAAGCGTTCGCAGCTGCTCGACGGCAGCGGGCCGGCGCAGGTCGAGCGCTACCACCGCGGGCCGGTGGCCATCGCGCTTGGCGAGCAGGGCCAGCTTCACCGCAGTGGTGGTCTTGCCGGATCCCTGAATGCCGACGAGCATGACGGTCGTGGGCGGGGCGGGCGCGTAGAGAAGGCCCTCGGAGTTCCCGCCGAGCAGCTCGACGAGCTCGGCGTTCACCGCCTTGACGACCTGCTGCGGCGCGGTGAGGCCGGGAGAGATCTCGACGCCGACCAGGCGCGCACGAACGTTCTCGATGAACTCCTTGACCACCTTGAAGTTGACGTCGGCCTCGAGCAGTGCAAGCCGCACCTCGCGCAGCGCCGCCTCCACGTCTTCGGGGCGAAGGACGCCCCGCCCCGTGATCTTCTTCAGGGCTGCGGCGAGCCGGTCTCCGAGAGCTTCAAACAAGGTGTTGCCTAAACCCCCAGCTCAGCCACACGCCGCTTGAGGCCCGCGAGCTCACGCTCGAGCGAGGCCACCTTGCGACGGCGGCGCCCTGCTTCGGCGAGCAGGCCGAGCCGCTTCTCGAAGTCTTCCAGCGCGTCGGTCGAGCGCCGGACGATGTCGTGCACCGCGGCGCGTGACGTGCCCTGGTTTTCCGCGATCTCCGCAAGCGACCAGTCGCTTAGCAGCGAAAGGTCGAGAACCTCCTGCTGGTGCTTGGTGAGGAGCGCTCCGTAGCGCTCGAAGAGGGCAAGGTGGCGGCTCCTGGCCGCGAGGCTGTCAAGGCGCATGCCTTTACAGTCTACAGGTAATAGAATCGTGCCCGTGGAACCTCTGCTCGTCGAGGCGTTTCGCTACAACAAATGGGCGAACCTGCACCTGCTCGACGTGTGCAAAGACTTCACTGACGAGCAGCTGGAGATGACGGCCCCCGGCACCTACGGCACCATCGCATCGACGTTCTTCCACCTTCTGGCCGCCGAGCAGCGGTACCTCAAGCGCCTGGGCGCCGGCGAGCCGCAGATCAGTGAGCGGGATGGGGTGTTCCCTGGCATCGCCGTGCTCAGGGACCACGCCGTTCGGAGTGGCGATCGGCTGATCGAGATCGCTCCGCACACTTCTCCGGATGAGGCGCACGAGGCGAAATTCTCAGATGGACTGTTCACACTTCATTCGGGAGTCGTGGTCATCCAGGCGCTGCATCATGGCAACGATCACCGCACGCACATCTGCACCATCCTCGGCCATAACGGCGTGGCGTATGGCGACATGGATGTGTGGGCCTACGGCGAAGCGACCGGCGCCATCGTGCCTGTCGCCACGAAGTAGCCATGCTGACGGCGGTGCTGCTCGTCAAATCCACGCGCGGCGGCCTCACGAGCCTGGGCCCGAAGCTGGCCGACGTACCGGGAATCTCCGAGGTGTACACGGTCACCGGCGAGTGGGACTTCGTGGCCATCGTGCGCGTTCGTGAGCACGAGCAGCTCGCCGACGTGGTCACGCAGCGGCTGACGAAGATCGAGGGCATCGAGCGCACGCAGACGATGGTCGCGTTCCAGCAGTTCTCGGCCCACGACCTCGAGGCCATGTTTGGTCTCGGGTTGGAGGATCGGCAGGGGTAGAGGGGCTCGGCGGGTGAGAGCGCGCCTGGTGGTGATGCGACGAGGACGGGCCGGGAAGGGGGTGGTTCAGTAGCGCCGGGAGACCACGAAAGCATCGGAGTTAGGGCTCGTACCTCCCCGGTTTGGGGAGGTCGGCGCGGAGCGCCGGGCGGGGCCGGTTTTCTTTCTTTTTTGAGATCAAATTGGGCTGTTAAGATGTTGAGTTCCAAACAGATGTTTGGTATGCTTTAAGCGTGCTGGACGAGCTCGATCCTCTCTCCGAATTGCAGGCTGCGGTGCGCAAGTTTCAGGCTCGCGCGGAGCGCGTCGACACCAGGGGTTTGCGTCAGGTGATCGATGTGCTCGAGGGCGAGTTCTCTATCGAGGCGCGTGAGTCTCAGAAGGCGGGCGAGCACCTCGCGGGCGGCCACATCACGGCCGCTTCCTGGATCAGCCAGACCTGCGGGATGTCGGTTCCATCTGCTTTCGACCGGGTCTGTGTCGGCAAGCAGCTGGAGTCGATGCCGGTGGTTGCTGCTGCCCTCTCCAGTGGCGAGATCGGGTTCCAGGCGGCGTCTGTGATCTGTCATCTGCGCGACAAGCTGGGCGACAAGGTCGCCGGCCTCGACGAGGAGCAGTGGATCGGCCTGGCTCGCCAGCATTCGATCAAAGACCTGCGCTGGATCGCCGATCACATGCGCTACTCGTTGGATCCAGAGGGGTTCGAGCGCGATTGTGAAGAGAACTACGAAGAGCGCTTCCTCCACATCAGCGAGATGAATGGCATGTACCACCTCAGCGGGGTCATGGATCCCGAGGCGGGCGCCGCCCTCAAGAGTGCGGTCGATGCGCTCGCCAAGCGACTCGGGCAAGACGACAGCCGGACGCCGAAGCAGCGCCGGGTCGACGCCCTGAGCGAGATCGTGCACAAGGCTCTGGACGAGGGCAAGCTGCCGGAGCGCAATGGTGCGCGGCCGCATGTCAACGTCAACACGACCCTGGAAGCCTTGAAGGGCGAGCTGGGCGCGGCGGCCTCGGAGCTGGAGCCCGGGATGCCGATCTCGAGCAAGACCGTGCAGCGGCTGGCCTGTGACGGCACCCTGTCTCGGGTCTTGAAGGCGGACTCGGTGGTGGTCGATGTGGGTCGGGCGACGCGAGCCATCTCG
>VBHB01000124.1 GCA_005880315.1 Chloroflexota bacterium
GCCCGCCCGCACCGGCTCCTCAGCCGGCCCCCGTCGAGCCTGAGCCCCAAACCGTGCCAGAGCCGGCGCCTGAGCCCGAACCGGAACCCGAGCCTGAACCGGAGACGGTGCCGGAGCCGCCCCTGACGCCCCAGCCCGAGCCTCCGCCTCTGCCCGAGCCTCCGCCGCGCCCGGTCGCGCTGCCGGCATCCGACACCGGCTCCGAGCTGCTGGCGGTGCAGCCGATCGGCCGCTTCTCGGTGCTGAAGCAGGTGCGGGCCCGGATCCGGGAGGTGGACGGAGTCCTCGACGTCCGGCTCGAGCGCCTGGAGGCGGGCATCGCCTGGTACCGCATCAACCATGCGGGCGGTGAGGACCTCGGCGGCTCCGTGGCCGCGGCGCTGGCGCCCCTCGGCCTGGCCGTGCTCTCCACCCGGGCGCAGCCATGAGGCTCTTCGGCAACGGTTGGCTTCGCGCGGGCGCGTTCTCTCTGGGTACGGCGGCGGTCGCGATCGTGGTGCTGCTGGCCGGACCGCTGCTCAAGCTCCCCGGCGAGGTGACGCTGGTCATCCTGGTCGTGGCCTGTTCGGCGATCGCAGCCCTCAGCCAGCTCGGCGGGCGGAAGCAGGTCCGCCCCCCGATCGAGGCTGTCGAAGCAGCGCCGGTACCTCTCAACTTCACCGCCCTGCCGCCGGGCGGGATCCTGGAACCGGTCCGGGGCCGCGAGCGGGTCGAGGAGGAGCTGGCGGTTGCCGAGGAGTACGGCCGGCCGCTGGCGCTGCTGCTGGTCGGCCTGGACGTGCCCTTGGGCATCCTGGCCGCCGACCTGGAGGACCGGATGGCGGGGCTCGAGGAGGTCGTCCTCGGCGCCGTGCGAGCCCAGGACGTGGTCTTCCAGCACGGCAACGCCGAGCTGCTGGTGATGTTGCCGGAGACCCGCCCCGACCTGGCGCGGGTGGTGGTCGCTCGGATCGACCAGCGGGCCCGGGCGGAGGTCGGAGGCGTCCGCGGCGCCCTGGCCGCACCGGCCCACGGCCAAGCCCTGGGGGAGATCCTGGTCGAGCTGGAGGAGGCTCTCGACCTCTGCCGGAGCACCGGCCTGCCCTTCGCCGACCCGGCCCGCCTCCTGCAGCGGACCGAGGCCTGAGATCGACCCCGACCCCACCTGTCCGCTCTGCCGCGCGGAGCGGCTCACGGTCTGGTACTTCGAGTCCGACCTCTGCTGGATCGCCGACTGCGAGATCTGCTCGACCCCGATGGTGGTCTGGCGCCGGCACGGGATGCCCGACGACGCCGATCGCGAAGCGATGCTGGTCGAGCTCAGGACGGTCGCGGCGCGGGAGTACCCGCAGGGCTTCTGGCTGGACCCCGAGATGAGGCGCATCCCGAACCACTTCCACTGCCACTCCCGCCCCAAGGATGGGTTCTTCGGACCTCGGAAAAAGTAACCAGGCACGGATTCGCCGCCGTGCTATCCTCCGGCCGCTTCATACTTAGCGGTGGAAGCAAGTACTCGGGCGGCTAAAGCACAAGTGCGTGTCCCGTCCGTCAGGAGGTAGGTCTCTAGAGCCATGCCAAGAGCCATCTGGAGCGGCGCCATCAGTTTCGGCCTGGTCAACGTGCCCATCAAGCTCTTCACCGCGACCTCGCAGAAGGACGTCCGGTTTCACCAGCTGCACGACAAGGACGGCGCCCGCATCCAGCAGAAGCGGGTCTGCTCCAAGGACGGCGAGGAGGTCCCTCTCGAGCACATCGTCAAGGGCTACGAGGTCTCGCGCGACACGTACGTGGTGATCACGCCCGAAGAGCTGGAGGCGCTCGACCCCAAAGCCTCGCGGACGGTGGACATCCTGGACTTCGTGGACCTCGAGGAGATCGACCCCGTCTACTACGACTCCAGCTACTACATGGTCCCCGACAAGGGCGCCGTCAAGGCCTACGCGCTGCTGCTGGAAGCGAGGCGAAAGTCGAAGAAGGTTGCCATCGCGCGCGTCGTGCTGCGCCAGAAGCAGCACCTGGTGCGCTCCGGCCGCTCCGCAACGCGCTCTCCATGGAGACCATGCTCTACGCCGACGAGGTGGTCAGCCCTGACACCCTCGAAGGGCTGCCCGAGGACGTCGAGGTCACCGACCGGGAGCTGGCGATGGCGCAGCAGCTCATCGACTCCCTGGCGGACGACTTCAAGCCCGAGCGCTACCGCGACGACTACCGGGAGCGCGTCATGGACCTGATCGAGCGCAAGGCCGAGGGCCAGGAGATCGTCGTCAACGAGGAAGAGGAGGAGCAGGCGCCGGTGGTCGACCTGATGGCGGCCCTGGAGGCCAGCCTGGCCGCCGCCAAGACGCGCCGCGAGGGCGAACCCGCCGAGGAGAAGCAGGCCCGGCCGGCCCGTAAGCGCAGGAGTGCCTGACGGCAGCCTCCAGTAGCGTCGAAGTCGTCGTCGAAGGACGCAAGCTCAAGCTCTCCAATCTCGACAAGGTCCTCTACCCGAAGGCCGGCTTCAGCAAGGGCCAGGTCATCGACTACTACACGCGGATCGCACCCGCGGTGCTGCCGCACCTGCGCAACCGGATGCTGACGCTGAAGCGCTACCCGAACGGCGTCGAGGCGCCTTACTTCTACGAGAAGCAGAGCCCCAGCCACCGCCCGGAGTGGGTCAAGACGAAGACGGTTTTCAGCGAGAGCAACAGCCGCAACATCGACTACACGCTCTGCAACGACCTGCCCACCTTGGTCTGGCTGGCCAACCTGGCCGACCTCGAGCTGCACACCAACCTCTCGCTGGCGGACGACATCGACCGCCCCACCATGCTCGTCTTCGACCTCGACCCCGGCCCTCCCGCAACGATCGTCCAGTGCTGCCAGGTCGCGCTCTGGATCCGCGAGCTCTTCGAGCAGCTGAAGCTCGACTCCTATGCCAAGACCTCGGGCTCCAAGGGCCTGCAGCTCTATGTCCCGATCAACACGCCGGTCACCTATGAGGACACCAAGCCTTTCGCACATGCCATCGCCGAGCTGCTCGAGAAGCGGCATCCCGAGCTGGTCCTGTCGAGCATGAGCAAGGTCGCGCGCGAGGGGAAGGTCTTCGTCGACTGGAGCCAGAACGACCGCATCAAGACCACCGTCTCCGTCTACTCGCTGCGCGCGCGTGACCAGCCGACGGTGTCGACGCCGGTGACCTGGGAAGAGGTCGAGGAGTGCCTTCAAGGTGGCGATCCCGACCGCCTTCGCTTCCTCTCCGACGAGGTGCTGGCTCGCTACGACGAGATGGGCGACATCTTCCTGCCCGTACAGGACAAGAAGCAGGAGCTCCCCGCGCTGCCGGGGGCGGAGCCGAGGCAACAAAAGGCCCGAAAACCGTCGCGGCGCTGACGTAAGACCGTCAGGGCGCACACGACCCGGCGTTGGATCGCCAACAGTTCACCCCGCGCTGAACGTGAAATGTCGGTGATCTGTCGGTATCCGCCCCAACGATACTGCCGCGGTCGATTCAAAGAACCGCCCGGATTTATTTCATTCGGATTTTTCGGAAAGGGACCTGGCGTCTCGAAAGGCGCCAAGAAAAGGTCCAAGGAGGAATCGGGAAACAAAGTGGGCAAGACAAAGAGGCTCCTGGTCGGGGTTCTCATCATCGGTGCGCTCTCCGCGCTGATCGGCGCCGGGACGTTCGCGACCTTCGACGCCACCACGACCAACAGCGCCACCTTCACCTCGGGAACCATCGTGCTCAGCAACACCGTCAACGCAGGCGCCGCCTGTCTGTCGAGTGGCGGCGCGCCCATCCAGGGTGGTGCGGGCTCCAACAACACCAACGGTTGTGACCCGCTCTTCGGCGCCAGCAACAACAAGCCTGGCGACACCGCGACCGCGAACGTCACGCTCGCGCACACCGGCAACATCAACGCCAGCAAGCTTCAGCTCTACGCCGCCGGCGCCTGCGTCAGCTCCGCCGCCCCGGACGCCAACGGCAACCGTGGCACGGGCGCGCTCTGCCCGCAGCTGCAGCTGACCGTCAAAGAGACCCTGGCCGACTTCGCGACCCTCACCGGTGCGGGCTGCATCTACGGCGGCGCCGGCTGCGCCTTCGACGCCGCGCACACGCCCGGCGACTTCGGCGCCAACCACCAGCTGGCCGGCGCGTACAACCTGGGCGCCATGAACGCCGCCACCACGCGCTACTTCGTGGTCGCGGTGAGCTTCCCGCTCGGCTCCGACAACGCCTATCAGGGCAGCAAGGCCGGCTTGGTCTTCACCTGGAACCTGGCCCAATAAGGCCCGCTGAACAGGAAACCCAGGAAGCAGAAATGGAAAACGTGATGAGCCTTCCCTGCTCGCATTGCGGAGGCTGGAACCGTGTCAGCCCAGGCGCGGAGGGGCGCGCCACCAACTTCAGCTGCAGCCACTGCGGCGCTGCGAACACCTTGCAGCAGCTGCGCCCCGCGACGGTCGGGGCGTCGGTCCCGGCAGTTCACCGGGCCGCGGTGGCACCGCAGTTGATGGCGCCGGCCCGCCGGGCTTACGGAAGCCCGGCGCAGGCCGCGGCCTCGAAGCCCACCTCGCATACCAAGCGGATGCTCGTCTCGCTGCTGGCGGTCGCTGCGATCGCGATGGTCGCCAACGCCGCCGGCGGTGTCGGTGGGACGTTCGCCACCTTCAACGCGACGACGACCAACAACAGCAGCATCCAGACCGGGACCCTGGTTCTCAGCAACAAGGTCAACGCGGGCAGCGCCTGCCTGTCGTACACCACCGCGACCATCTCGGCCGCCAACAGCAACGCGTGTGACGTGCTCTGGAACCTGAGCGGCGCTTCCGCTCTCCCCGGCGCCACCGCCACCGCCGACCTGACGCTGTTGAACCAGGGCAACCTGACGCCCTCGTCCTTCAAGCTCTTCGCGAACGGCTCCTGCACCGACGCCGCCGTAAACGACACCTTCGGCAACCACGGCGGCGGGCTGCTCTGCAGCCAGGTCCAGGTCGTGATCTACCAGAGCAACAACACCTTCACGACGCTGACCAGCTGCGTATACGGCGTGGCCGCGGCCGGCTCGCCGATCAACAACTGCAGCTGGGACTCGGCCCACACGCTGGCCGACGTCGGCACCAACCACCAGAGCGGCGCTGCCTGGACCCTGACCAACCTGTCCGGCAACACCGCCGAGTACTTCGTGGTCGCCATCAGCCTGCCGGCCACGACGGACAACACCTTCCAGGGTCGGAGCGCCGGGCTGCAGCTGAACTGGCAGATCGTCCAGTAGCAAGCAGGGAGCACAACTCCCGATGATCGACACCGAGACCGGGCGTTCGCTGGAGGTTCAGTGCAACCTCTGCGGCGCCCGGAACCACGTCCAGCTCCTGGGCCCGGACAGCACCGTCCGCTTCGAGTGCGGGTCGTGCTCGGCCTCGAACTGGCTCCGCCCGCCGCAGCCGCGACCCCGGCCGTCAGCTCCGCGCCCGGTGGCCGCGGTGACCGCGGCTCCAAAACCGAGCCGCCCGCCCGCGCGGCCGGCGCGACAGCTCGAGGCCCAAGCGGCGCCGATCGCCGCAGCCGCCGCGCCCACTCCCGCGGCCCCCGCGCCCACTCGGCCCCCGGCGCCGGTTCCCGTCCGCGTCGTCGCGGCGCCGGTGCAGCCGCCCGTGCGGCGGATGCCCTGGAGCTCGACGGCCGGCAAGCTGCTCATCTCGTTGCTCGTGATCGGCTCGGTGGCGGCGCTGGGGAGCGTCGGGACGGTGGCCAGCTTCAACGCCAGGACCAGCAACGGCTCCTCGATCGCGACCGGTGACATCTACCTCGGCAACACCGTCAACTCCGGCACCGAGTGCCTGTCCTTCGGCGCCAGCCCGACCATCACCGCCGCCAACACCAACACCTGCACCGGTGTCTTCGGCCTGACCAACGTGGCCGCTGAGCCCGGGCAGCCGAACGCGAGCGGGAACGCGGCAACCGTCCAGGTCACCAACAAGGGCTCGCTGAACACGACAGCGAACAGCCTCACGCCGGTCAAGGGTTTCTACCTCTACGCGCCGGCAGCCTGCGCCAACACGAACACCGCGGGCGAGCCGTTCAACGGCGCCGGCGACCTCTGCGGACTGGTCCAGGTCTACATCCAGGAATACTCCGACGCGGCCTTCACGACGCCCTTCAAGTGCGTCTACGGAGCTGCCGCGGGCGCTTCCTGCACCGGCTTCGACAACGCGCACACGCTGAAGAACTTCGGGACCACCGAGACATCCGCCAACCCGCTGCTGCTGACCGACGCCAGCAACTCGGCGGCAAACCCGCTCAACTCGCTGTCCTCGGCCTACTTCAAGGTCTTCCTCTACTTCCCCGTTCCAGGCGCGGGGGCAGACACCTACCAGGGCGTCACCGCCACGCTCAACTTCACCTGGACCATCACGCCGAACTAGGAGATGAGAACGCAAGAAATGACCGAGTCTGAACTAACATTGCCCGCGAACTTGTCTGACACCCGCACCGACCCGGTGGCCGCCTCCGGCGCGGCCACGGTGGATCGCGGACGGCGTGGCAACCCGCTGCTGACGATCGGCCGCATCCTCGCCTACGCAGCGATCGCGGTCATCATCGCGTTCCTGCTCTTCCTGACCGTCGGGCCGCTGGTGCTGCCCTACAAGGCGCTGGTCGTCTACTCGGGCTCCATGGAACCGACCATCCCGGTCGGCTCGGTGGTCATCCTGACCCCCGTCCAGGCCACGGATGTGAAGGTCAACGACGTGATCACCTTCCAGCGGCCT
>VBHB01000254.1 GCA_005880315.1 Chloroflexota bacterium
GGGCGCTGCCCGCGATGGGCCTGACTCGCAGGCGCCTCGAGCGCTTCTTCGAGATCGACGATCCCAGCCTGCAGGTGTCCGCGTGGCGCACGTTGGCCGGCCGCCGCTTTCGAGGCGCGCTCGCCCTTGCCTTCGGACCCGCGCTGCGACTCGCGTATCGCGGCGAGCTCGCGCATGCGCTGCCGCCACATTTCGCCGCCGAGCTGTCGTCCCGACTCGAACGTGGCTTTGCGACGCATCCCAACCGGCGCAATCCGCTGGCCAGAGCGCTGTTCGGCCTTCCTACGGCGCCCACCCCCGCCCGAGAAGTAGAGGTCCAAGCGGCCGAGGTCCTCGACTACGTTCGCAACCAGCCGCCGCGGTCGTTCGACGGGTTCGCTTTCTCCAACGTCGCGGACGGCGCCCCCGCCGGCTTCCGCGACCAGCTCCTCGCCGCCGCACGGGGCGCGTCGCGCACAGGCGCCGTCGCCGTCTTTCGCACCCTGGGACTGCCCCAGAGCAAAGAGGATTCGGAGCGAGCCGCCTCTGACCGCGCGCTGATCTGGGGCGGAATCGAGGTGGTCTCGACCGGATGAACCCGCTCCTCGGCTTGCGCCGGCACCCGTTCGACATGGAAGCGCATTTCGATTTCTCGCTCGTGCTCGCCTACGCCCTGCCGGCACCCGCATTGGAGCCGCTGCTGGCGCCCGGTCTCGAGCTCGACCGCGTCGGCGACCTTGGCATCCTGGCAGTGGCATTGGTGCAAACAAGAGACCTGCGACCGGCGGGCTGGCCGCGGGCACTGGGTCTCGACTTCTTCCTGTCTGGCTATCGCGTGTTCGCGCGGCTGCGCGACCGCCCCTCGATCCGCGGCCTGCGCATCCTGCGCAGCGACGCGGACAGTCGTTTGATGACCTCGGCCGGCAACATCTTCACGCGCTACCGATATGAGCTGTGCAGCGCTCGCGCCAGCCGGCACGACCACATGCTGAGCGTGTCGGTGGAAGGGCCCGCTGCGCTGTGCGTCGAAGCCGACCTGCGCCCGGCCGCCTCGCCGCCGGCCGGCTCACCCTTTCGCGATCTCGATGAAGCGCGCCGATTCGCCGGCCCGCTGCCCAACACCTTCGGCTGGGAGCCGGAGACGCACTCCCTCGTGATCGTGGGCTCGACTCGCGCCAACTGGGATCCGGTGCCCGTCACGGTCGACGTGACCGAGCTGGCATTTCTCGAACGCTTCGCCACCTTCAACCCGCGTCTCGCCAACGCGTTTTACGTCGAGAACGTCGACTACCGGTGGAAGCGCGGTGTTCGGGAGGCGGTGGCGTGAGCCGGTTTGCCGGAGTCGGCCAGGTCCTGCGCTTCAACTGGCCGGCATACGCGGGCGCGGCTGGATTGGTGGCGATTGCGATGGCCGCGCCACGCCGATGGCGGCGGCCGCTGGCGGCCGTGGCTTCCGCGGGCGCGTGGTTTGCCGTCGCGTCGCTGGTGACGACCAACGTGGTTTACGACCGCTCCGAATACGCGCGCTGGGAGTGGCCGCGTCTGCTCCTCTCGAGACCGCCGCGGCGCGTCGCTGTACTTCACGCCGGGCTCGACAACGTCTCCGGGCACATCCGGCGGCTATGGCCGGAAGCGGAGATCCAGGTGGTCGACTTCTACGACCCTGTCGCGATGACCGAGCCTGCAATCGCCCGAGCGCGGGGCGGGCGCCGGCACGGCGACGACCTCGATGAGCTGAGGCCCTCCCAGGACGCGGCGTTCATTGTGCTGGCCGCCCACGAGCTGCGATCGCGCTCAGACCGCGCCGTCTTTTTCAATCGGATCGGCGATGCGCTGGCCACGGCCGGGCGGCTCGTGCTCCTCGAGCACCTGCGCGATCTCCCCAACGCCCTGGTGTACGGGCCGGGAGCCTGGCACTTCCTGCCTCGCTCCGACTATCTGGCGGCGTTCACAGACGCTCGCTTGACGCTGCTCGAAGAGCGCGCGATGACGCCGTTCCTGCGCCTCTTCATTCTCAGTCGACCTGCCTGAAAGCCTGGGTCATTTCTCCTTCTCCAGCGCCGCGACCACGTCCTTGTGCAGAAGCAGGCCGACCAGCCTGCCGTCGGAGGTTGTCACCGGCGAGCTCTCCAGCTTGTGGTCGTCCATGAAATGCAGCATCTCGTGGAGCGACACGTACGGGCGGAAAGTGCTCGGCCCGGGCCGCATCACATTCTCGATGGGTTGAGCCGCATCCATCGCGAGCTCCTTGGAGCGGAGCAATCCCAGCACCACCCGCTCATCGTTGACGACCACCACGGCGTTCCATCCTTTCGCCTCGACGCGCGACCTCACGTCGCCGAGCTTTTCCGTCAACCCACACGTGGGCACGTCCCTGCGCGCCGTGTCACCTGCACGCGGATGCTGGGCATTCGTGCCCTCGGTCGGCAGGCCCGCCGCCATCCAATCGGCCTTGCCGTCGACGTAGTCGTAGACCTCGGCGAACCCGAGGGTCTCGAGCCGCGACGCGGCCCTGGGGGACATGTCTCAAGCCGTGTCCCAGCAGTACACGATCACCGGCCGGGTGCGATCGAGGACCTCGCCTGCCTGCGAGTCGATCTTCCTCAGGGGCACATGAATCGCGCCCGGCAGGTGGTCCTCCTCGTATTCGGGGCTGGGCAGAACCTCGACCAGCTGCGCGCCAAGAGCGACCAGCTTGCGGACCTCTTCTCGCCGAATCTGCTTTGGCATCCAGTCCCCCTGCCCTATTCTCGTCGCCTGATGATGCTGTCGATCGGCGACCTGGTGCTTGACGTCACGGTCGCGCCCAAGGGCCCGATGAAGGTCGACGACGACAATCCCGCCAGCATCACAGTCGGCGGCGGCGGGCAGGCGGCCAACTTCTGTGCGTGGGCGGCGGCGCTCGGTGAGCAGGCGCGGCTGGTCACGAGGGTCGGTGAAGACGACGCCGGGCGCCTGCTGTTGGCCCAACTGGAAACCATCAAGGTCGAGGTGCGCGTGGTGTGGGCCAAGGAGCCGACTGGCGCGATCGCCGTGCTGGTCAGTCCCAACGGAGCCAGGACG
>VBHB01000166.1 GCA_005880315.1 Chloroflexota bacterium
AGCTCGCAAAGAGTCGCGCGCGCGGCGGCTCGAATCTTTTCGGATCCTTCCTCGAGCGCCGACGACGACGCGGCCACAAGCGTGATGTAGACAGAGACATGGAACGCCTTCTCCTGGCTCGAAGCGAGGCGCCGTTGCAGATCCTCGGTGTTCGGCAGAGCTCCCGCGAGGAGCGGATCGCTAGTGCCCGCGTTGAGCTCTTGCAGACGCGAAGTCCGCATGTTGGTCAGCTGGCGCTGGAGGTAGTCGACCACCCACGCCACCGGCAAGGGGTCTGCGTGCCAGGCGAGGCGGGTCCTGAGGCCGGCTGGGATGAGGCGAAACAACCAGCCGGCCTCGAGCTCCATCCCCGGCATGCGCTGGACGTACCAGGATCGGCTCCAGCCGTCCGGAATGGCGAGATCGTGGGGGAGCTCCTCGCCGAAAACCGATTGCCCCGCCGGCGTTGAAGCCAATACGCCGACGCCCATCTCACGCAGCGCCGCCTCGAGACGCGACCCCTGCGTCTTGCCGACCACCAGTGAAGTCAACCGTCGATGGGCTGAAGGCGACCGCGTCATGTGCTCGACGAACGACAGGTCCGCGCTCCTCATCTCGTCGAAGTCGCGCGGCTGGGGTTCGGTGGCTATCGCTTGATCTCCGGATCCGGGCTCTGTCTGGATCAGCACCTGCAGAGACCCGTCGAGCTCGTCGAGCAGCCGCCGGAAACCATTGAGCCAGCGCATTCGATCCGCCTCGAGCGCGCCCTCGAAGCCGAGGGGATGGGTGAGGACCTGCACCACCCCGGGATCTGCGCGCCACAACACAGAGGGGCCACGTGGGCCTAGGCGCACCAGGCCCAGGTTCAGGTGCTTGATTTCGCCTCCGGCGAGGGGGCCCTGCCCTTCCTCCACATCAAGCGATAGCGTCGCGTGAGAAAGATCGCAATGTCCGACAACCACTGGTCGGTCGCTCGTGCGCGCCATCGACCCCATGCCATGGCCACGCCGACACCGATCACGACGACGCTGACGACCACCCTCACTGCGGGCAGGGACCACGGTGATGACCAGAGAGCGAAGCCCGCGAGCAGAGCTACGACGAGGTACACGAGCCGGATGGGTGTCAGCCCGTATAGAAGCTTGTCCTCGAGGTCGACATCAAGCGGGACGCGCGCCGGCATGAAACCCAAAGTAGGTCGCGCGTGCCCAGGAGAGAACCCAGCGTGTTAATGCGTGAGAACCTTAGAATCGACTGTCGGCGACGCTCGCGTAGCTCAACTGGCAGAGCAGGGGACTCTTAATCCCAAGGTTCAGGGTTCGACTCCCTGCGCGAGCACCACGATGCCTGTGCTGATTCGGCTGAAGCACGACAAAAGCGTCCCGGAGGATGCTTGTCAGCGCTTCGGCTGATGCCTGACAGGTGTCCCGGCTGATAGCTGACACTCCCGCGCATGAGGGAGTGGAGCGTGACAGAGCAAAGGTACAAAGCGTCATGGCGGTAATCGCGGACGGTCGGACGGTGACCGAAGTGGCTAGGGATTGGGGCGTCCATCGGCAAACGCTGCATCGATGGCTGGTGCGCTACGAAGCGGGCGGACTGGAAGGCTTGGGCGACGGTTCTCAGTGTCGCTCGCAAAGTAGCCTCACGACACATCAACCGGAGGCCGACACGAGCACCATTTGTATGTCAGGCGATGCCCCTGCGCGACAGGACGCACCATTTGGTGTGGACCGGTATATGGCTGAGGTCCACTCCACAATGATCGAGGGAAACGATGGAACCGTCAGAAGTCCAACGAGCACTTGAGGCGGGGAGGTCGACGGCTTCCGCTCTAGGCCTTCGAGTCGATGATGGGGTCGTTGTCCATAACTCGAACCGCATCGCCGTGCGCCTGACCCCTTGTGACGTTCTCGCTCGGGTGGCGCCTCTAGCGCATCAGGCAGGCGCTGAGTTCGAAGTGCAGGTCGGGCGGCGGCTCGCCGAAGCTGGCTGCCCGGTGGAAGAGCTTGAACCTCGGGTGGAGGCGCGCGTCTACGCACGTGACGGCTTCGCGGTCACGCTGTGGACCTACTACGAGGCGGTGCCGCCTCGAGACGTCGCGCCGGCCGAGTATGCGCAGACGCTCGAGCGGCACCATACCGGCATGCGCCAGACCGATCTGACGGCGCCCCACTTCACTGATCGAGTAGCGGAGGCCCAGTGGCTGGTCGGCAACCGCGCCCAGACACCGGAGCTTGATGACATGGGACGGAAGCTTCTCAGCAACACGCTGCGGGGCCTGAGGCGCTTGATCGTCGATCGGGGAGCACCCGAGCAGCTGCTGCACGGCGAGCCGCATCCGGGCAACTTGCTTAACACGAAGAGAGGGCTCCTGTTTATAGACCTTGAGACGTGTTGCCGTGGACCTGTCGAGTTCGACATCGCCCATGCACCCGAAGAAGTCAGCGAACTATATCCGGCTGTTAATCAAGACCTGCTTCGCGAGTGCCGGGTTCTCGTGCGTGCGATGGTCACAGCTTGGCGCTGGGATCGCGACGACCAGCTCCCTGATGGGCGCAACTGGGGAATCGAGGGGCTCAACCAGGTTCGGGTAGCACTCGATCGCTTCGGAATCGATGTCGCTGACTGATATGCCTGCCGGCCTGCTCGTGACGCCCAGTGGCACCCTTGCAATAGGTTACTGCTGAGGAAACGCGACCCCAGCCTCCACGAGCGAGCCTCACTCCGAAACAAGGCTCGGCGCGGGGAATCTTCTGCGCCCAACCCGGATCCCCCTCCCTTACCGACAGACTGGTCATGCGGTGCGACCCGTGCCCTTGACGGCTTGCCGCCACGCGTCAAGCACCGGCTCCGCCTTGAACATGCCCGGCTGACCCCGGATCGTCCACAGTCCGCTCCAACCGCTGACTTTGAGGGCCGGCCACAGAAGCCCAAACACTCCCGGACGTGACTCGATCTTCACGTCAATCGGGCGACCTACTAGCACGATCCAGCGCGGTTGCCCATCCAGGGAATCGATACGAAAGACCACCACATGTGTAGCCGTGACCGCCACCGCCAGGGGCCGGGTCCAGGAATCACCGATGTCGTACATCGATGTTTCGCCGGCCACCATCGGCTCATCTGGACCAAGCAGGTAGGTCGTCGCAAGTGCCAGCTGCTCGAGAGTCCACAGTCGATAGTCGCTGGCATACGGCAGGATATCGGGAGAAACTTCCTGCAGGATGTCAGGCCCCGCGAACCCCAACGTCCAAAAAAGCCAACGACCTTTCCTCCGGCGATCGCGAGCTTTCTTCAGTCGCCCTGATTGCTCGAACTCGGTCGGCGGAAGCTGAGGGAGCACGACCTGAGGCGTCGCCACCCACGTCGTACCGTCCCACCACCACCGGCCATCGTCGGAAAACCCGCTCACTGGATGGACATTATTGGTTCGGCGACCCAAGTGTGAGCGCCCACCCAACCCGAACTGCTGGAGCGGCCCCAGTCGAAGTCCCGAGCTGACAGCTGATTTGACAGCTTACTGGGGCTGTCTGTGGCACACCAGGACGTGCCGTGACACAAACGCGTCAGACCGGCGAGTACGGGAGGCACGATCTGACACGTCCTGACGCTTCCTGGCAAGGAAGGTCAATCTCCTCTTAATCCCAAGTTTAGGGTCGACTCCCTGCGCGAGTACCCGCACACGAGCACCACTTGTCGATTTTCACATTGCGTGCTCTCGCTTCAGGTCGTCGAAGACACCCCCGCCCGACGCGATATGCGAGAGGCCAGGATCCATATGGGAATGCCCACCACAAGCCCCACGACGGTGAGGCTGATGCCCAAGGCGGCGATGATGGACACCGCGCGAGCCCAGCGTGCCTGGGTGACGACTCCCACGGTAGCCGCCATCGAAATGGCGAAGACGGTCGCGAAGAATATGGATAGGGCCACTGACGCCGCGTCCGTCTCACCGCCGGCCACCGCGACCAGGCCAAAGATCGCGTAGATGCCGACCAGGATGTCCGGGATGATCAGCATCGCTAGCAACCAGCGACGCAGTGAAGCCGCCCGTGCCCAGGGAGGCTTTTCGAGCGGCTTCGCCGCCATGCCGGGCGGCCCGTCCGGATCGTCCATCGGCACCCAGCGCTCGGCTGGAACGCCGGCCTCGATCTGTTTTAGAAGGGGCGCCGGGTTGCGCCACTTGGCTGGAGAGACATTGATGCCCTCCCCGTCGGTGCCGATCAGCGTCCGCCTTCCGTCGTTCCACCGTAGGCCGACCGCGACGTCCTCCCATCTCATCCCGATCACCGTCTGGTTCGATGTCGTGAGCGATATCCCTTTCTGCGAGAAGTCGATGACGTCTGCATGACCCGCTTCCGGTGGTGCTGACACCTCGGTTCCCGTGATCCGGTTTCCGTTGCCGGCCGCGAGCGGCGTGAACCCGGCGATATCCATGTCCACGTTGGTCGGGACGGCCAGGTACGCAGTGGCGATCGCTGCCTGAAAAGCCTCGGAAACCATTGCTGGCGTCAACGCCTCAGCTTCTCCGTCCAACTCTGCGACGGTCTTCTGTTCCCCGCTGTCGAGCTCGTTCATGGCTTCCACGTCGAGCTGACCCAACGCGCTCTCCGGTTCTTCGCTCAGACGTCTTCTTTCCGCGACCGCCGTCGCAAGCTCCTCCGGCTTGGGCCCATCTTCTGCAAGAGCGCGCGTGACGGTCACCATCGCCTCCGCCGCTTCTCGCGCGTTATGACCCAATGAGTCGGCGAACGCAGTGACCTCCGCGACGCGCACGCCGAGCCTGTCGTATCTCGCATGCGCCTCGTACGCAAGTGACTGCTGGATGCGGAGCCGATCGCGTATGCGTGCGTCGAGGATCCGCGAGCCAACCGACATGGCGATCTCACGCGGCCCGAGCATGCTCATGGCGACCCAGCGATCGCCGAGCTGGTAGATGGCGGGTGTCGCGAAGTCGAGCGGGGTAACCGCCGGCAGGCTGCGCCGCGGCCCGGGCGGGAGGTTCAGTCGCAGGCCCGCCGGGGGTTGCCCGCTGAGCCAGAGAACGGCGTTGCCCGCGGTGAAGTTCGCAGCCGCCCAGTCTGCGACTTGCTGACGCCCAAGCCACCGCAGCCCGAATTCCTCGTAGTCGGCCACGCCGGGACCTCGGGCGCCGAACCGAAAGTTCCAAATGCTCTTGGTCGAGCCGTGGGACTTGTTGACCGCCTCGGTGCGGAGAATTCTCTTTTCGTCCTCCAGCCGGTCAAACGGAAGGGCGGCCAGACTTGAGGTCACGTCCCCGAGGAAGGTCACGATCTCGTCCGCCGACCCGCCCGCCATGAACCGTGTGCGGTGCAGCTCCACCCGCGCGTTCATGCGAGTCGCCATCGCGGCGTCCTGCATTGTGACGAACAGCGCGAGGTGCTCTACGAGGTGCGTGATGCCTCGCGTCGGTAACGTCTCGTCGATCACACCGACTCTGAAGATCAACATCGCCCGGATAGGTCCGGGCATGGTCAGCCAGAAGACCGGCACGCCATCCACGGTGGTGCGCTGGGGAATCACGCGCTCACCCTAGCTGCATCAGCGACTTGGTTGGCTCGAAAGTACCGAAGAATGACAGCTTACGTGACAGCCTACCCGGGGCAGTCTGTGACACACCAGGACGCTCCGTGGCACGAACGCGTCAGGCCGGCGAGTACGCGAGGCACGCCGTGACACGCCCTGACGCTTCCTGGCAAGGAAGGTCCATCTCCTCTTAATCCCAAAGTTCAGGGTTCGACTCCCTGCGCGAGCACCATCATGTTGTACAAGTTCGGCTGACACGTCCCCAAAGGCCTTCGGCTGATGTGTCACACACTGTCGATTGATTCGTCACACCTACTTCGGTTGATTTGTCACGCTCCCGCGCATGAGTGAGATGAGCGTGAGTGAGCAGAGGTACGAGGCGGTCCTGCGTCGAGCCGCGCGGAGCTCCTGCGCGTGCCCGACGTGGGAGATTCGAAGCTGCGCAAGTACGGTGTAGAGGTGCTGGAGATCCTATCCGTCGAGTAGGGCGTCAGGAACGGGTCAGGAAAAACAGTCCCGTAATCAAGCCCGCATCGAACAACCAGTGAGCTACAACCGCCGCGGCCAGATTGCGTGTGCGCAAACGCAGGAGCGCGAATATCACTCCGCCGGCGAAGAGTCCCGCGAAGGCGAGGCCCATGGCCGGAACGATCAGCCACGGGCTTGTGAAATTGGTCACGGCCAGCGTTTGCACCTGAACCACCACATGCCAGGCGACAAAGGTGGCGGACGTCATGAGCGTTGCGCGCAATGGTGTCAGCTTCCTCATCAACAAACCCAGCACCAGTCCGCGAAATGCGAGCTCTTCGGGAATCGCAGTCTGCAGTGGCAGGCCCACTAGGGCATGAGTCAGGAGGGCTGAAATCGACGCTCCACGCAATGGCTGGTAGGTGATCGGAGTCCCTACGTGAGCGCCAACCTCCAGTGCAAGGAGAACCACCGCGGCCAGCCCGAGCCCAATCCCCGCGCCGATCAGGCTGGATCGCAGCAGGTTGGTCCGGCGGATGCCTGCCTCGGCCCAGGTCAGCCCACACCAGCGAGAGGCGACGATGACGATCAGCAGCGTGCCGGCACTCTGGGCGATCGCCGCCCAGGAAACGGTGACAACGTTTGGGCCGGCGGCAATGCCCGCGGCGTTCCCGAAGACGACAAGGATGGTCGCGATCACCGCCACGCGCCATCCCCATGTCGTCGGCATAAGCCTCGTAAGGCTTTGCAGACTAATCACTAATCATCAGATGCGCTGTCAAGTCTGATATGCGCCATTTTTGCTTCCGAGCCGCATGTCGCTTGCGGTTCAACAGTGCCCGAGTTCGCCGTGACCGTCACTGACCCGGAGCATCTCGGGCCGGATCAGAACCTGATGGTGAACCTCAACAAGGTGCCGAAGCGGATCAAGTCCGTGGTCGAATAGCCGCCTCGATCTCGTCCAGATGCTCGCCGCGGTGGGTGGCGCGCACAGGGTTGAGCGGGCTGGTCTCATCCAAGCCCGCAAGAAGTTCATCCGGCAGCGAGGCCACGAGCTCGTCGGTATCTTCCGCAATGCGGTACCGAAGGTCTATACGAGCACCAACAAATCCGTAGCGATCCCCACGGGCATCGCGTTTCGTTATGAGTCAACCGCCTCGTGTGGACCATGCGACGTGGTCTTATCTCGTCGCGATGAAGATCGCGATCACGAAGGCGACCGCGATGAGGAGTAGGCCACATCCGAGGCGTGGCCGCCCTCCCGACAGGCCAGCGAGAGGTCCAGCGAGAAGATTGCCCATGGGCCACATCAGAGAATTCCGCCTATCTCGCCCCGCAGGTTTGACGGGTCGGGCACCTCGCGGATATCTCGATGCCCGCTGTTCCGCACTCTGACAGCTTACTCAGGGCATTCTGTGACAGGTCAGGACGCTCTGTGGCACGAACGGTCAGACCGCCGAGTACGTGAGGCACGCCCTGACATGCTCTGACACGTCCAGGCAAGGACGGTCAATCTCCTCTTAATCCCAAGGTTCAAGGTCGACTCCCTGCGGGGGCACCATCATGCTGTAGAAGTTCAACTGAAGGGCGACAAAAGGCCTTCGGCTGATGGTTGTCACTAATTCGGGTGATGCTTTACACCTACTTCGGTTGATGCGTGACACTCCCGCGCATGAGGAGATGAGCGTGTCTGAGCAAAGGTACAAAGCGTCCTGGCGGAAAGGGAGGTAGCTGTGAGCAGTTCGACCATCACGGTATTTGGAGTTATTGCTCTCACATTCATGATGGTCATGTATGCACTCGAGCGCCGGCACCCCAGTTTGTGCTCGCCTTTGCATTGGGATGCCTCTTGTCAAGCGCGTACGGCTTCATGTCTGGGGCTTGGCCGTTCGGCGCAGTGGAACTGGTCTGGACAGGAGTGGCTGCCCGACGTTACCTGGGAGTTAAAGCGCAGCGGCCAGCGAATTAGGAAACGACGCGGGCGGCAGCCCAGATCGAGTAGTCACGACGCGGAAAGCCAGAGCTGCGGAATGGCGTGATGGAGATGGCCGGCTAGAAGCCTCCGACGCCTGTCGCTTTTTGTTGCGCGGTCCTGGCAATCGACGAGCGCTATCTACATTCGCGACTGCCCGACTTCGATGAGGTGGCCGTCCGGGTCGCGGATGTAGGCGCGGATCTCGAAGTCATGGTCCTTCGGGTCGGTAAGAAATTGCGCACCTCTGGCTGACCACTCTTTGTACGCCCACGCGATGTCAGCGACGCGTACGTTCATGAACGCGCTAGCGTGGTCAGGGTTAGTTGGAGTCGACAGCGTGACCGTCGGCTTGTCATCTGTGGGACCGCCTCCGACGTTGAGGATCAACCACGTGTTGGCCACCTTCATGATCACCGGGTCTTTTTCGCGGACCACTTTGCCGTCGAATATCGAGCGATAGAACTCACGTGACCGATCCTGGTCCGATACCACCAGGAAGTTCGTGATGACAAAGCCTTCGGCGGGCGCAGGAAAGTCATCGCGGTCCATGTCCATACCTCAATGTGCGGATGGCGTTCGCTTGATGGGCGTCGCGTCGAGGTACCTGGTTGCTATCTGGATAGACATTATCCCCGCGCCGAAGGGCTTGCCACAAGCCCTGGCCGCAGTGCGAGACTGCGCTTCTACAGCCCAGTTGTGCGTCTGAGACCAAGGAGGTGCGGCCTCGCCCGACGACCGCCGTCCCTTAGCCGATTATTACTTCGTGCTCGGCGTCCCGCCTGACGCCACGGAGAGTGAGTTGCACGCTGCCTGGCGGCGCCAGCTCAAGTACTGGCACCCGGACCGCGGCAACCATCCGGATGCGCTCGAGCACGCGAAATTGATCAACCTGGCGCACGACGTTTTGACCAATAGCACAAAGCGCGCGGCATACGACCGACAGCGGGCAGCAGTTGGCTGGCGCCCCTCCGCGTCGGCCCCGTCTTACAGCCGCCCAGTTCAATGGAAGACGGTCAATCGAGAGGGCCCGCCCCGCGCGCCGATGGGATTCGACCGGCACGGTTTCGTCGCGCGCCTGGAGGACATGATGAACAGGGCCCGGCTGATGATTGAGAAGCGCAAGGACCTCGCGTCGGCGTCGAAATGGGAGGCGCAAACGCAGGCCTTGCTGCGAGATGAGCTAGGCGACCATCCGTATACGAAGCGTTTCGAAGTGGCCCTGCGCCAGCCCCGCCCCGAAGGCCTGGTGGCAGCGTATGGCGTGCTGTGGGCCGCGTACGAGGATGCGCTCAAAGGCGATCTGAAGCCGGTCGTGAAGGAACGGCGCCCGTCCTGACTCTATGGAGTTGGACCTTCCAAAAACGCGGTGGCGTGATCCGCGACCCACTGGCGAAACGACCGCGGTCGCGATCCGAGAATGTCGAACACCGTAGAGGTGATGAACGCCGGCCTTCCAATCGTTGCGCCCCACGCGGCGAGCAGCATGTCCACGACCGGCCGCGGCCAGCTTCCCTCCGTCTCGCTTCGAAACTCATCCGGCGACAGCTCCTCAAATTTGATCCGACGCCCTAGGACATCGCCGACGATGCTCACCTGCTCTGCCTGACTCAGTGACTCTGGGCCGGTGAGGACGTAGTCGCCTCCAGCATGTCCGTCCTGATACAGCGTCCGCGCGGCGACGGCTGCCACGTCACGGTCATCGACGGGTGCCGTCTCAGCAGCGCCGTAAGGCCACCGGACGACACCGTCTGCGCGAATCGCTGGAGCCCACCAAAGCAACGCGTTCGACGCGAACATCCCTGGCCGGATGATTGTTGACTCGAGCCCGGCGGCCGCGATGAGCCGCTCGATATCGGCGTGGAGCACCGCCATCGGATTCGGTTGCTGGAAGAAAGGGTGCGGGGTTTGGTGCGGTGATGAGAGAAAGACGACACGTGACGTGGAGGTTGCGAGACGCCCGACCACTGCCGGAGCAGTCGTCGGCGGGGCGGTCCAGACGAGGAAGACGGCACCGACGCCTCGCAGTCCTGCGTCGAGCGATTCGGGCACGGTGAGGTCGCCGGTGACGACTTCGACGTTCGCCGGCAGCGTCGCCGCCGCCTCGGAACTGCGCGTGAGGGCGCGGACCGGCACGCCCGCGTCTATTAGTACGTCGACTACTGCGCGCCCAACGCGGCCGGTCGCTCCTGTGACCAGCACCGGAGGCAGTCGCGTCCGTGTCATGAGGACCTCGACGTCGAACGTGGCAGGCGCACGGACAAAACCCGCCATCTTCCTGGGAGCGGTTTAAGAGCCGTGATCAGCGTGGTGAGATGCTGACGATCACGTTGCCCTTCTTGTGGCCCAGATCGACGTAACGGTGCGCCTCCACAATCTCATCGAGCATGTAGCTGCGGTCGATCACCGGCCGCAACGCGCCGCTCTCGGCAAGCTCCTTCAGTATCAGCAGATCTGACCTCTTGGTCCTTGGGAACGCGTCATCGACGGACATCGACACTCCGCCTGGTGCGAGTGCCGCGCCGGCGTTGAGCATCGCCTTCGCGCTCTTCCGCTTGCCAACGGCGTCGAAGATGACGTCGTAGCGCGTGCCGCTCTGGGTGAAGTCGTCCTTCGTGTAGTCGATCACCCCGGTTGCACCCAGCGACCGCACCAGCTCGAGGTTCGTGGTGCTGCAGACGCCCGTCACCTCGGCGCCGAGATTCCTGGCCAGCTGCAGCGCAGACGTGCCGATCGCCCCCGAGGCTCCATAGACCAGCATCCGCTGGCCCTTCCGAACCTTCAGCCGACGCACGAAGAACGAGGCGATGAGCCCGCCGTAAGGCAGGGCGGCAGATTCCTCGTACGTGAGGTTGGCGGGCCGAAGTGCGAGCGCCGAGCTCGCCGGCCAGCACACCTTCTCGGCGTATGTACCGGCACGGAAACCGTCCATTCCGAAGACCTGGTCACCTGGCTTGAACGCGGTTACCTCGCGGCCGACCGACTCGATCTCGCCGGCCGCGATCATGCCGATAATCCCCTTCCGTGGCGCCCTGAAGCCGAACGCCGCTCGCATGAAGAGCCGGTAAACGCCGCGCAGCTTGAGGCCTCTCACGATGCAGTCGCTGGCTGTGACCGCGGTCGCGACAAGCCGGATGCACACTTCGTTGTCCCGGGGACGCGGTTCGGGCACAGTCCTGATCTGGAGGACCTCGGGCGGCCCGTACCCGGTGCAAATGGCGGCTCTCATGCGCTCTCCCCAACCCACATTTCACCGATCCTGCCACAAGCGCGGCGCCAGCTTAGGCCCGGATGCGCCCCTGCCCGAATGGTGTGACACAGTACCTTCGAGCTGACGTTGAATCGTCCTGGAATCTTTGAGCCCGACCTGTATTTCGGCGACATGTCGCTCGATGCGTTCGCCGGGCTGGGAAAGGGTGGCGAGCCATGGCAATCGTTCGAGAAGGCGAGTGCATTCGTCGCGGACGGCAACCTTCCGCAGGCGCGCGCAATCCTTGAGTCAATCGCCCTAACGCCCGGGATCGAATCACGCGTTCGCATCCAGGCCTGGCACTCATTGCGCGAAGCTGGCGGTCAACCCCCGGCTAGCGTCGGAAACGACGTTCTCGGAGTCGTGGTGGAAGTCGGTATGAAGGAGGGTCAAGACTTCCTGGCCATCTACGCCGATCAGACTGCTTACTACTACAACTATTCGGGCGCTTCGGTGATCTGGCTGCGGCCCGACGCCTCGCTGGATGGGCAGATCAACTCAGTCTTGGCGGCAGCCCGGGCGATCTTGCCGCTCATCGGCCCCTGGAAGGCAGCGCGGCGCCCGTCACCGGGCGCGGGTGATGCTCGGCTGAACATTCTGTCCCCGATGGGTCTTCATTTCGGAGAGGGATCCTTGCGGCTTCTCGATAAAGATCGCAACTCTCGGCCGCTGCTCAGGGCCGCGACCGCCACGATGGCGCAGCTCACCAAGCTGCCGCGTCGCTAAGTAGGGCGGTTCCCCCTATCCAACGAGACCGTCATGTGCAACGAGGGCGGTCATCGCCCTGAGGAGATGGGCGGCGCGGGCCATGGCGGTGCGGGCGGTCACGAGTTTCAGGATCACGCCGTACTGTTGGGTCTTGCTGAGTGCACTGAACGCCTGGGCGGCCTGCGGGCTCGCCGCCAGGGCGGCGGCGAGATCGGGTGGGACAGTGGCGTTGCGCTGCGACTCGTAAGCGGCCGCCCACCTGCCGTCAACCTTGGCAGCTTCGACCTCGGCCAGGCCGGACGGTCGCATTCTCCCAGCCCTGATCAGCCCTTCGACCTTGGCGACGTTGACCTGCGACCAGCGACTGCGCGGCCGGCGCGGCACGTACTTCTGCAGGTAGTAGACCTCGTCGAACGACTTGCGCTGGCCGGAGATCCAGCCGTAGCAGAGGCCGAGGTCGACCGCCTCGTCATCGGTCAACGACTGGACGCGCGATCCCTTCTTCGCGACCTTCAGCCACACCCCGACCTTTACGTCGACATGCGCCTCCAACCAGGCCTCGAACTCCGCGGCGTCGCGGAACGCGATCACCGAGGCTTCACGGACGGCAGGATTCGTCGACAACGAGGTTCTGAACTAAGAGCCGGCTGCACGCGGGACGAGTTTGATCGTCGTCGATCGCGCTTCCGGAGTCAGCACGCTGTTGAGGATGTTGCCGGCGTAGCGGCGGTACTTGGCTCGGTAGGCAGCATCGACCTCATCGTTGATGTCGGGGGCCGCCTCGACGAATGTGATGTCTTGCTGAACACGACCCGTTCGTATGCGCCCTTCATGCCTCGCCTGGGTGCCGCGGAACCAATGAGAGTTGTGTCCTTTAACGGACCGCACGTAGAGGTCGTCGCCGACGCGGGCGACCCATATGGTCACCGACTTACCTAACTTTCCATCACGCCCAATGGACTCGATCTGCACTTCTTCCGCTCTTCCAATCTTGTCGAGCTGGTCACTCGTCCACTTCGTCATCGGCCCGTCTCCTTCCTTCCGATCCGTATGAGGGACTTGATCGCGCGCCGATCATCCATGGCTCTATACGCCTCCGCGACGTGGTCGAGGTCGGTCTCGAAATCGAAGACACGGCCTGGATTGATGCGGCTCTCGAGGACGTCGGCCAGCAGGCCGGGTATGTAGGCGCGTGCCGGCGCGACACCGCCGCGCAAGCCGACGTTGCGGAAGACAATGGTCTCGGCGATCGACGCGTCGACGCCGTGGGGGACCCCGACAATTCCCACCATAGAGCCTGGCCTAGTGATGGCCAGCGCCGTCGCGACCGACTGTCCGGTGCCCACGCATTCGAGGGCAGCGTCCACTCCAACTCCATTGGTCATCTCCAGGACCGCGTTGATCGCCGCGTCCCCACGCTCGGCCAGAATGTCGGTGGCGCCGAAGTCTCGCGCCAGCGCCTGACGGGGCGGATTCCGGCTGAGGGCGATGATCCGTGCCGCGCCGAGGCGCTTCGCCGCGATCACGCCGCAGAGGCCGACGGCGCCGTCGCCGACCACCGCGACCACGCTGCCCTCTTTAACGCCCGAGCTCACCGCAGCGTGATGGCCGGTGCACATCACGTCGGAGAGCGCAAGCAGCGATCGCATCGTTTCGTCTGAGTGGCCCGAGCCGGGCACCGGGACAAGGGTGCTGCCCGCCAGGGGCACGCGCACCACCTCACCCTGGCCTCCGTCGATCCCGTGGTTGCCAAACGCGCCCCCGTGGACGCACTGCGACGTGACCCCCGCCAGGCAGTGCGGGCAGGTACCGTCGCAGTAGATGAAGGGTGCGATCACGAAGTCGTCCTTCGCAATGCCCCGCACTTCGGAACCGACCTGTTCCACGACTCCGATGAATTCGTGCCCGATGGCGCCGAGATCGTGAGGCGACTCGCCACGGTAGTACCAGAGGTCCGAGCCGCACACACATGCAAGGACGACGCGGACGACCGCGTCGGTCGGCGCATTGATGACAGGATCGGGACGCTCTCCGACCTCGATCGCGTGAGGGCCGTTGTAGATGGCTGCGCGCATTGGCTACGCGTCTTCGATCGACGGCGCCGCCGCGTACTCAGCCTCGCTTACATGCGGGCCCCACGTCGCATTATTGCCTTTGTCGTCGACGTCGAGCATCGCGATGTGCGTCATGAAGCGCGCCGGCGCAGCACCATGCCAGTGGTCTTCGCCCGGGGCGAAGAACACACGGTCACCCGGCCGAATTACCTCGATCGGACCCCCGCGACGCTGCGCGAGGCCCACGCCTTCGGTGACGAATATGGTTTGGCCGTTTGGGTGCGTGTGCCACGCGGTGCGGGCGCCAGGCGTGAAGTGCACGCTGTTCGCGCTCAGGCGCGATTGGCCCGACGGTGCTGCGACAGCGTCGATGTAGACGTCGCCGGTGAACCAGTCGCTTGGGCCCTTGGTGGTCCTGATGCTGTTTCTGGTGATTTGCATGGCCTTTCCTTTGCGCCGCTCCTACTTCTATACGCCGGGCGATGGGTTTCAGGTGGAATGACCCACGCTGTACCCGAAGAGTGCGTCTTGCGGCGCGCTTAGGGCAGCTTGCTGATCGCGTCGCCCTGACGGACCGTTCCGGCCACCACGACCCGGCAGTTGGCTCCTCGTAGGCGCAGGTCGCGACCAACCAGCGAGTTGACGAATTTCAGCGCATCCACCCCGAAACGGCCAGAGAACTTCGAGCAGCCTGTGTGCGGAGCCTCGCTGAACTCGATCACGGCCGAACCGATCTGAATTCGGCTGCCCGGTGGCAGGTTGGCTCTGCTGAGGTCGAGGTCGACGTACAGCTGGTCGCCGGCCAGGGCCCAGCGGTCGCGGTCACCTGCGATGACGGATGCCACCCGTGCGTTCATGAGGGTCAGCTGCGCCTCCGGGTTAGGACCGCCGTCGGGCATGTGGCTGCTGCCGCGACTTCGCCAGGTGTCTCCTTCGAGACCGTCGTGGAGATCGAGCCTCGCTTCCGTCATGATCTCGCGCTCGTCTTCGGCCGGGCGCCGAGCGATCAGCTCGACGGTCCCGCCGTCAGTGGGCGCCTGGCGGATGTGGCCGAGGCTCTCCTCGAGCCGTGTCAACTCTGCGTGCTGAAGCACGCCCATATTTTGCAGCCTCCTCGAGGCTCGCGTCTTTTGAGAGTGCGGCGGATGGGCATAATCCCGGTGGACATGCCCATCCCCGCCTCGTTGGTCGATCGCACCGGTGCGCTCCTCGTGATCGCGGCGCGAACCGGCCAGGAGCTTGCCACCCGCCGGCTGGCGCCGATGGGGCTCAACGTCCGGCTCTGCGGCGTGCTGAACCGGCTGGCCGAGGGACCCGTCTCGCAACAGGAGCTCGGCGAGCAGCTCGGGATCGACCGCACCACGATGGTCGAGTTGATCGACGAGCTGGAGCGCCAGGGTGCAGTGGTCCGCCGGCGGAACGCCGCCGACCGCCGCTCGTATGCACTCAGCCTCACGCCGCGCGGCCGGACCGTTCAGAAGCGCGCCGCCAAGGCGTTCGACGACGCTGCCGACGAGTTCTTCGGCGCTCTCAAGCCGGCCGAACGCGATGACCTCGCCGTGATGCTGCGGAGGCTTATCGTGAAGGCGGATGCCAGCCTGGCACCAAGCAAGGGCGGGAGAAATCCTTCTGCCGATCGTCAGCATAAGAAATCATCCGCTTAAGGGAATAATCGCCGCTTAGCCCCGCTTCTGGTCGGTCATGAGCTCAATGACCTTCGACCGGAACCCTCGCAACACCATCAACCTTGGCCCCCGGACACGGCGCGCCGTCCGGTGGCTGGCGGGCCTGATCAACCCGCTGATCCTGCTCATCGCGGGCAGGCGATGGATGCCGATTCTCGGCATTCTGCGGCACCGAGGCCGGCGTTCCGGCCGCTGGTACGCAACGCCACTCGGTATGCGTCCCCTCGGCGACACGTTCGTCATGCCACGCACGTTCGGAGAAAACGCCGCCTGGTACTTGAACACGCAGGCGGCAGGGTGGTGTGTGGTCACGTACAAGGGCCGGGATTACACAGTGGTCGACCCCCAGGTCATCGAGTACGCCGCGGCCGCACCGGCCTTCCCGCGCTACGAGCTCTTGCAGTTCCGGCTGATCGGAATCAAGGAGTACCTGCGCCTTCGCCAGGTGCCTGCCGGCTGGTCGCAGCCATCCACATCAGGCACGTCCGACGGCGCGCTCTGACAAGCGAAACGGAGGAAACACGAATGTCATCAGTCTCGATCGCCAACCAGTCCGCGGATGCCCCTCGCAACCTGCGCATCGCATTGATCGTGATCGCGTTTGCACAGCTGATGGTCGTTCTCGACGGCACCATCGTCAACGTGGCCCTCCCGTCGATCCAGCGCGCGCTGCGATTCAGCACGACCGACCTCGAGTGGGTCGTCAACGCATACTCGCTCGCGTTTGGCGGCCTGCTGCTGCTCGGCGGCCGTGCCGGAGACCTGTTCGGCAGGCGCAGGATGTTCATCGTCGGGGTGCTGTTGTTCGCGACAGGTTCGCTTGCCGGCGGCCTGGCGACGACCTCCACGTGGTTGATCGCCTCCCGCGTCGTGCAGGGAGCAGGCGGTGCGATCGTTGCGCCAACAGCTCTCTCTTTGATCGCGGATACGTTCAAGGAAGGCGCCGCACGTACGCGGGCGCTGGGCGTGTATGCGGGAGCAGCGGGTAGCGGCGGAGCCATCGGTCTCATCCTCGGAGGCCTCATCACCAACTACGTGTCGTGGCGATGGGTGCTGTTCGTGAACGTGCCGATCGCTTTGCTGCTCGCAATCGCGGCCCCTCGCGTGCTGGCCGCCTCAGAAGCGCGCACAGGTCGCCTTGACCTTCCCGGCGCGATCGCGGTCACGGCCGCCATGACCTTGATCGTCTACGGCCTTTCTCGCGCCGCCACTCACGACTGGAGTGATTCGTTGACCATCGCACCGCTCGGCGCGGGCGCCCTACTCCTCGTCCTGTTCCTGGCGATCGAGCTGCGGAGCAAGCAGCCGCTCATGCCGCTGACGCTGTTCGCCAACCGAAACCGATCAGGCGCTTACGCGTTAAGGATGCTGGCGGGCTCGATGACTATCGCGGTCCTGTTCTTCCTGTCCCAGATCGTCCAGAACGTCCTCGGCTACAGCCCACTCAAAGCCGGCTTCGCCTTTTTGCCGCTGGGCGTGGGAGTAGTCATCACGGCCCAGGTCACGTCGCGGATCATCGGGCGGATCGGCCCGCGGCTGCCGATAACGATCGGCGCGCTGGCGGTCGCCGGCGGCCTCGCGTGGCTCTCGCGAATCTCAGATCACGCCGCATATCTATCCGACATATTCGGGCCGCTCGTCATCCTTTCCGTCGGCCTTGGCCTGATCTTCCTCCCCACGACTCTGGTGGCGGTGGCAGGTGCGTCCCGCCACGAGTCAGGCCTGGCGTCGGCGGTGCTGAACGTCAGCCAGCAGCTGGGCGGCTCGATCGGCCTCGCGGTCCTGGGCACGGTGGCCGCCGGCGTGACCAAGAGCCACCTGGAGAACATCCGGCCGACGCACGAAGTGGTCAGCCAGGCGGTCATCAGCGGTTTCACGACCGCGTTCGAAATCGGAGTGTTCCTCGCCCTGGCCGGCTTCGTCGTCGCGCTGCTGGTCATTCGCGGCCGTTCACGGCGTTCGGCGGTGCGATCGCTGGCGGAGGCGGCCTGACGCTTTCGGCCGCCGGCAAATCAGAGCGCGCGACCATCTCGCAGGTCGCGCGCTCTTCTCGTTCCGAAGGTCAGAGAGGTGTCACCGGGATGCAGATCTCGCATTCGAACTCGCCCGTATTGCCGTCGTACGTCGCGTGCACCGGATAGTGCTCGAAGAACGGGCGTGAGTCGAGCTGCATGCCGCTGCCGGCGAGCCAGTCGCGCAGCAGCCATGCCCATGCCTCACCGACCTGCTTGTCCGTGCCCTTGAACTTGCCGACGGCGTATTTGCCCCCCGGTATCACGGTCATCTGGTAATCGCCGGCTCCGGCGAAGTTCGCGGGCACCTCCACCGCGGCGTCGTAGCGCAGCTTTTGAGGCGATGTGATGCCTGGGTCGTCACGGCTTATGCCGTATCTCGGCTTGCCATACAGGCCGTTTGTCTCCATCCATGGAGCAACGGTCTTCGTCCAGAAGTCTGAGAGCGGTTTGCCGTAGGGCCCGACGTGACGGAGGTAGGCGACGCTGGTCGGCTGTCTGTCGACGATCGTTACTTTCATGTCTCCATGATTTGCCTGCGCTGACACCGCCGCCTGATCGAGCTTGCTTTTCAACTGATCACGATTGCTCACTTGCGCATTGCGCCATGCGGTCGGCGTTTTGCCGAAGCGATTCTTGAAGGCCCTGGCAAACGCTTCTGTCGAACCGAAACCTACTGACAAGGCAACCTGCAAGATGGGGAGGCGAGGCTGGGCGATCAGCCGTTGCGCCGCAATCTCCAGGCGTCTCCGCCGCAAATACTCCCCGAGCGTCTCTCCGAGCCACGCGGTAAACAATCGGTGAAAGTGAAACGGCGAGAAATTCGCCACCCTGGCCAACGCGTCCAGGTCCAGCCGTTGGTCCAGCTCACGGTCGATGTGTTCGAGCACGCGATGCATGCGGGCGGCGTATTCGGCACGGCTGTCGCGCCGAACCGCTGAGCCGCCCGCCTTTGCTACTCGCGCGTTGCGGCTACTTCGCGAAACGTTGAACGAAAGCGAGAGCCCGCTCTGCGACCTCGCGCCAGCCGTTGTCGATGACTAGTGCGTGGCCTCTATTGGGCATCTCGACGATCTCCGTGACGCCCGGGTTGCGCTTCTGCTGCTTGTAGGACGCGTTCGCGATCGCCCACGGCACCGTGTTGTCCTTCTCGCCGGAGATGATCAGCAGCGGTCCACGGTCGGGATTCTTGGTGTCGACTTTGGCCTCAGTCCAGGGGTTCAGGTTGGCGGCGGCGGCCTGGAACAGCGGCGCGCCGGAGGCGGGCACGGCATACGTGTCGTACAGCTCTTTGGCCTCGTCCTCGCTGACCGCGTTCGCGAAGCCAAAGCGGAACTGGTCGTAGGTGAGCGGCACGGCGCGATTGCGGTTGGCCGGGTTACCGAGCACCGGCGAGGCCGACTTCAGGGCCGAGAACGGCAGCGGCAGCACGCCACGAAATGGCGCCGGGTCGATGGCAACCGACGCCGCCGATAGGCCGCGTCCGGCCACGATTTGAGTGATTAGGCCTCCGAACGAGTGCCCGATGACGACAGGCTTCTTCTTCAATTGCCCGATCACCTCGGCATAGTGTTCCGCCACCTGCCCAACCGTCTTGTGCGCAAAGACCTCGGGATGCGCCTTCGCCTCGGCGACCGTTTCGGGATCGTCGGGCCAGCCCGGCGTCAGTGCCGTGTAGCCAGCATCCTCGAAAACCTTGCCCCAGCGGTCCCAGCTGCTGGGTAGCAGCCAGAGGCCGTGAATGAAAACGACCGGAGTGCGACTCGTCGCGTTGGCCTGTTCGATCTCAGTGGCGTCGTTGCGAGTGATGGTGGCGGACATACTTCCTCCCAGCCGATGAAATCCACGCCCGCAACATCATCCGCTTTCCCGGCATGGCGCGCTCAGGAAGCCGCTGACACGAAGTCGGCGCCGTCGAGGCGATACTGAAGCGATGCCTCGAGGAGTAAAGGAGGACTCAGATGATCGGTGACAGCCCCGCGTTCTCAGGATTCTCGTCGAATGACATCGCGAAGGCGAAAGAGTTCTTTGCGAAGAAACTCGGCCTCGAAGTGACCGAGGATCACGGAATGCTCACCCTGCATCTGGCAGGCGGCGGAAAGGTGATCGTCTACCCGAAGCCCAATCACGAACCGGCGACGTTCACGGTGCTGAACTTTCCAGTGAAGGACATCGAAGGCACGGTCGACAGCCTTGCCAAAGCGGGGGTCCAGTTCGAGCGTTACGAGGGCATGGACCAGGACTCACGCGGCATCAGCCGCGGGGAAGGCCCGCGCATCGCATGGTTCAAGGACCCTGCGGGCAACATCCTGTCAGTCATCCAAGACTCGTAGGTCGCTACCCCACGACCCCTTGACATCGTGGGCCGGCGCCAGTATTCTACTAGTTAGCTAATTAGCTAGTTGGAAAAATATGATGCCGACAGACCACTTGAGCGTCACGTTTGCAGCCCTCGCCGATCCCACCCGGCGAGCGATCCTGGCCCGTCTCTCACAGGGCGAGGCGTCGGTCACGGAGTTGGCCAAGCCGTTCGACCTGAGCCTTCCCGGGATTTCCAAACACCTGAAGGTGCTGCAGCGGGCGGGACTCATTACGCAGAGCCGGCACGCGCAGTGGCGCCCGTGCCGGCTGGAGGGCACTCGCCTGAAGGAGGCTTCCGATTGGGTGGGGGAGTACAGGCGATTCTGGGACGAAAGTTTCGAGCGCCTCGACGATGTTCTGCAGGATCTGATCAAAAAGGAGAACAAGAAGAATGGCGACCAAGGGAGAAACGACGATGCCCAAGACTGAGTACGTGATCGAGCCCGGAAAGCAGGACATCACGTCCACGATCGTCCTCGACGCCCCGCGCGAGCTCGTCTTCAAGGCGTACACGGATCCCGAGCTGTTCGCGAAATGGTGGGGCCCACGCCGGTACAAGAACGAGATCGACAAGTTCGAATCGCGCCCGGGCGGGTCATGGCGAGTCGTCCAGGTCGGCACTGACGGCAGCCGGCACGCGTTCCGCGGGGTCAACCACGATGTCGTCGCGCCGGAGCGCATCTGCGCAACGTTTGAATACGAAGGTTTTCCAGGGCACGTCGCACTGCAGACCGCGACGTTCGAGGCCCTGGGCAACAAGACCAGGCTGGTGGCGCACATCGTGTTCGAGTCTGTGATGGACCGCGATGGCATGGTTGCGTCAGGAATGCAGGAGGGTGCCGACGAATCGATGGATCGTCTGGCCGAGCTCCTGGCGGAGCTGAAGAGCTCCCGGTAACGGCGTTCTTGCCCGCCGCCGCTCTCGCGACACCTCGAGGGCGGCGGCACGATTCGAGCTCTCCCTTCGCGCGCGCGTCCTCATTCTTACGTGACAATGCGACTGTGGGGCAGGCTCTACGCACTCCACTTTGTCGCGAGCTGGGTATCGAATACCCCATTTTCTCCGCGGGCATTGGCATGGCCGCCGGGCCGGCACTGGCCGCCGCCGTCTCGAAGGCGGGGGGTTTTGGTGTCCTGGGCGCGAGCGGAATGCCGTCGGACGAGCTGGGGCGGCAGGTCGCGGCCGTGCGTGGGCTCACGACCAAACCTTTCGGGGTGAACATCATCATCGCCGAGGTCGATCCGGGAGACCGCGAATGGCTCGTTGACGCAGTGGGAGCCGCCTCGGCGCTCCACGTGGCAGCCGTGATTCTCTTCTGGGGCGATGCCGCACCTTACGTCGAGCACGCCCATCGCTACGGGGTCAAGGTCTTCCTCCAGGTCGGCTCGGTCGAAGAAGCCCGGGCTGCTGCTGCTGCGGGCGTCGACGTCGTGATCGCGCAAGGGGTCGAGGCCGGAGGCCACGTCAAGGGAACGACCTCCATCTGGGAGCTGCTGCCCGCAACGATCAAAGCCGTCAAACCGCTGCCGGTGCTCGCGTCAGGCGGCATCGGCGACGGCGCCGGCGTGGCGCGCGCGCTGCGCATAGGCGCGCAGGGCGTCTCCCTCGGGACCCGTTTCGTCGCGTCCGACGAGGCGTGGGTGCACCGTGCCTACAAGCAGCGCATCGTCGAGGCGAGCTCGGAAGACACGGTCTACAACGAGCTCTACGACGTGTGGTGGCCGAAGGCCCCACACCGCACGCTGCGCAACAAGACGTTCGAAGAGTGGGTGGCAGCCGGCTCACCACCACCGGGTGAAAGACCCGGTGAGGGCACCTCGATCGGAAAGCGGCGCTTGGGCACTGGCGAGCCCAAGGAATGGCCCAGATATGCCATTGGAATCCCGCCGCCCGACTTCGACGGTGACATCGAATATGCGCCGCTGTGGGCCGGCGAGTCGTGCAGCGTCGTCAAAGACATCAAGCCTGCGGCTGAGATCGTCCGAGACCTGGTCCGCGATGCCGAGGCCGCCTTAACCGGCTGAGATCGAGAGCCACCGAACCATAATCGGCGCGAACCCCATGGCGCCCTGGAAGGTTGCTCATACGTGATGAGCGCACGCGAGCCGCTGGTCTCCGACCGCGCCGGACTTGCGATTGCCGCCCTGGCCATCCTGGTCGCACTGGGCGGAGCACTGCTGCTCGGCCACACCAAGCCCGCGCCCGATCTCAACCGCTACGCCCGGCTGGGCACCGCGCGCCAGGGTGTCGAGGTGGTCACAAACCTTTATGCGATCCAGACCGGACGCATCATCGATGCCGTCGCCGACGTGTCGATCGTCAACAACGGCGACAAGGCGCTCGCGTATATAGGGGTCGCCTGCAGTGTCCCGGTAACGGTTGTCTTCCACACAACACGACCGGACCCGCCTGGTCCCACATATTCGGCTAGCGCCACCGCGCTGCGTTTGCGCGTCATGCAGTACCGGCATTCGCTCGACGAGACCCTCACCTTCCAGGTGCCCCAGGAAACCAAGCCTCCGCTCGTGCCCGACTGCGACGCCACGGCGCCGCCAACCTTGCCGCCTCACAAGCGCCTCGACTTCCATCTGACCAGCCCGCTGGTTCTCGACGGCCAGCCGACGGTGGACGCCGCCACCACGGAGGTGGTCACGACCCTCGAGCTGGGCGACCTGCCCCAGGCGGGCAGCCCGCCGGCGCCGATTCAAACGACGCAAATGATCGAGGTGAACACTCCTCTTCGGCAAGTGTCGTCGTACGCAGTCGCCTCCAGGGCAGACCTCGCCACCACGTCGGCGCGATTCGATCGCTTGATGAAGGACCCCGCGGCAGCGGCCTGGATCGACGCGCAGGATCCGTCATCGTGGAGCGAGGCCCGGCTCATGGACTACTCCCCGGCGGCCGGCAAGTGGACACTCACCGCGTTCAACCGGCAGTTCGCAATGCCACTCGTCGTGATCGGCTCCGCTGAACCTTCCCTATCGATTCGGATCCCGCAGCAAAGAGCTCTGCAGCCGCTCGAGGCGACCGCCCTGATTCCGGTCGGAGCGATCTCACATAGCCCGGACTACGTCGCGTCGCAGGATCTCTACGTCGGCGACCTCGTCCTGCCTTCGGGCAAGGTCATGGTGGGCGACCCTGTCTCCAGCGACAGCATGCTGATGTTCGACCTGGGTCTTGCGCCGGGCCATTATCCGATCCATGTGGTGACGGGCCGTCCTCGGTACCTCGGCGAATCCTGGGCGCGGGTCGCGTGGGAGACGCTGACGCTGTCGAGCCAACCGGTCACGCATTGGGAATCCGCGATCCCGGTGGGGCACAGCGCTAAGGAGTTGAAGCCCGGCGAGGAGTTCGAGTGGGGCACCGACGGGGGAACCGGAGGATTTTCGTCGCCCGAGGCGATGAAGGTCATGGACGCGTCGCTGATGAAGGACGGAGACCAGGCCGTGTACTACTCACTTGGCGAGAGTGAGGAGGCGAACGGTTGGCTGTGGGGTTTCGTGACCGTCAACCAGCAGACCGGCGCCAATGTGTTCGCGTGCGAATCCGGCTTTGGCGATGGCGGTTACCCCGTCTTCATCGGCCTCGACGCAAGCAACAAGCCGGCGGTCCTTCTATCCGAC
>VBHB01000191.1 GCA_005880315.1 Chloroflexota bacterium
CGCGGTGCCCGCGCGGACCGACTCGGGGAGCGGGCTGGTGCCGAGGACGTGGACGCGGTCGAGGCCGGCGACCGCTCCGAGGGGGTCGCCCCCGGCGGTCGCCATGCAGTCGCTGAGCAGCAGGACGGCGCGCTCGTCGGCCTCGGCGCGGCCGAGCTGGCGCGCCGCGGTGCGCAGCGCGAGGGAGAGGTCGGTGCTCCCCCGGGCACGCACCGAGAGCACGTCCTCGACCACCCGTGCGGCGGGGCGCCGGCCGCCCTGGGGGCGGAGCACCACCGCGTCGCGGTGGAAGGCGACCACGCTGCAGTCGACCCGCTCGCCGGCGGCGAGGACGACCGCCGCCGCCGCCGTCGCCGCCATCGCCACCGCCTGGCCGCGCATCGAGCCGCTGTGGTCGAGGAGCAGGCAGAGCGCCCGGCGCGGCCCGCCCCAGCTGCGCAGCACCAGGTCGTCGCTCCGCCGCGGGAGGCCGCCGCCGGAGCGCTCGAGGGTGCGCTCGAGGTCGAGGTCGCCCTCGACCCGGCCGGACCGGGGGACCAGGCGGCGCAGCCCCCGGTGCGACGGGCGGCCGGCGCGCCCGAGGCGGACGAAGACCCGCGCCGCGAGCCGGCGGGCGTGCCTGCGCAGGTCGACGTCGGTCGCGGCGGCGAGGTCGGAGAGGAGGGCTGCGGCCCGGTCGGGGTCGCGGGCGAGCAGACGCTCGAGCGCCTCCTCGTCGATGGTCCCCACCGCCGGGGACACCTCGCCGAGCTCCCCGTAGAGGCTCTCGAGCTCTCGCCGGCTCAGGGTGCGGCGTGAGCTCTCGCGGAGGGCGGCGCGGGCGTCCGCGCCCTCGAGCATTCGGCCGTGGCTCGGCGCCGGGCCGTGGCGGCCGCGGGGCGGCGGCCCTCCTGAGGGCTCCTCGTCCCCCTCCTCGGCGGCCTCGGCGGCGAGGAGGCGGTCGAGGATCTCGGTGACCACCTCCTCGGGGGTGCGGTCGACCCCCTCCTCGAGCCGGATACGGCCGCTGAAGGCGGCGAGCGCGGCGTCGAGGAGGGTGTCGCGCGACGCCCGCTCCTCGCCGCGCAGGCCGCAGAGCCCGCGGGCGATGTGGACCATGTCGATCGGCCCCCGCACCGAGGCGCCCATCCGCACCTCGGGATGGTCGCGGGTGGCCCGGCCCAGCCCCACCGCGAGCCGCACCAGCCGGCCGGACTCGCCGGTCGCCCTCTCGGTGATCGTCCGCTCCCCCGCCTCGTCCTGGTAGTCGATGGCGATCCGGCACATCCGGTCGTAGATCGCCTGGCCGATGCGGGCGGTGCCGACGGCGTCGAAGGGGTTCATCGCGGCGATGAGCCGGAAGCCGGGGTCGGCGCGCACCCTCCCCATCCGGCTGACGTGGATCTCGCCCTCGGCAAGGGCGGTGATGAGCACGTTGAGGGTCTCCTCGGGGACCCGGTTCATCTCCTCGAGGTAGAGGAGCTGGCCCTCGCGCATGGCGGTGAGGAGCGGCCCCTCGACGAAGGCCTCGGGGCGGTAGCCGATCTGGAGGACGGTGGAGGGGTCGTGGTAGCCGACCACCCGCGCCGGGGTGAGCTCGGCGTTGCCCTCGACGAAGACCACGCCGAGCCCCGCCTCCTCGGCGACCACCCGCAGCAGCGTCGACTTGCCCGTCCCCGGAGGTCCCTCGAGGACGACGTGACGTCCGGAGGTGAGCGCGACGGCGAGCACGTCGGCCTCGCGGCGCAGCCCGACGATGTCGGTGGCGATGCGTTCCAGGAGGTGCGGGGGCGCGAGCGCGGTCGCCGTTCGACGCCGCGCCCGCGCGCCCTTCTCCATGTCTGCGCTCACGCGCGGAACGGAGGGGGACTCCCCCAGGCCGTCAGCTCCCTCGTCGCTGACAGCCTTCCCCCTGCGGTCACGACGCGTGGAGGACCACGCCGCGGATGTTCTTCCCGTCGCGCAGGTCCTGGTAGCCCTGGTTGATCTCGTCGAGCGAGTAGGTGTTGGTGCAGAGCTCGTCGAGCTTCACCTGGCCGATGCGGTAGAGGTCGAGCATCTTGGTGATGTCGTACATCGGGTTGGAGGAGCCGAAGATCGTCCCCTGCACCGTCTTCTCGAAGAGGGTGAGCATGGTGCCGGAGAGCTGGATGGTCTTCTCCGCGATCGGGCCCAGGCCGGTGATGGTCACCGAGCCGCCCTTGCGGATGATGTCGAACGCCTGCTCCACCACCGTCGCGTCGACCGTGCCGACGGTGACGATGGAGCTGTCGGCGCCGACCCCGTTGGTGAGCCGGGTGACCAGCTCCCCCGCCTCGGCGCCGCTCGCCGCGCTGTGGGTGGCGCCCAGCTCCTCGGCCTTCTCGCGCTTGTTGGCCAGGGGATCGACGGCGACGATGTTGGCGGCGCCGGCGTGGCGGGCGCCCTGCACCGCGTTGATGCCGATGCCGCCGGTCCCGTAGATGACCACGGTGTCGCCGGGGCCGACCTTCGCCTTGTAGACGGCCGAGCCCCAGCCGGTGGGGACACCACAGCCGACCAGCACCGCCTTGTCGAGGGGCAGGTCGTCGTCGACCTTCACCGCCGAGTACTCGGAGATGACGCTGCGCTCGGCGAAGCTGCCGAGCATGCACATGGCGCCGATGTCGCCGCCGCGGGCGTGGAACTTGAAGGCGCCGCCGGGCAGCGAGCCCTCGAGCAGGGTGGCGCCCAGGTCGCAGAGGTTGGACCGGCCGGTGGAGCACCAGCGGCAGGTGCCGCAGACGGGGAGGAACGAGCAGACCACGTGGTCGCCGGGCTTCACCTTGGTGACCGACGGGCCCACCTCCTCGACGATGCCCGCGCCCTCGTGTCCGCCGATCAGCGGCAGCCGGCAGGGCAGGTCGCCGGTGATCACGTGTTCGTCGGAGTGGCAGAGGCCGGCGGCCACCCAGCGGATGAGCAGCTCGTGGTCGCCCGGCGGGTCGAGCTCGAGCTCGCTGACCTCCCAATGGGCCTTGGGTCCGGTCTCCCAGCAGACGGCGCCCCTGGTCTTCATCGCCTCTCCTCCAACCTCATCCTCGGCACGGTCGCGCGCCCATACCGCCATACCCCGGCGGGTCACTCTACCTCCCGCGGGAAGGCGAACGGCTCACTCGTAGCGGGTGCCGCCGAGGTCGATCCAGCCGCCCTCGTGCTTCCCGGTCGCGTGATGCGTGTAGTGGATGACCGGATGGCCGGGATCGGGCTCGAACTGGCCGTGGACCACCACCACCCTCCCGGTCGCGACCGGGACCCGCGGCGCCAGGGAGATGTTGTGGTCGATCTCGACCCGGGTGCCGTCGACGGACACCACGAAGCGCTGGTGGACGCCGTCGCCGCGGTCCGGGGAGTCCGCCTCGAGGGCGGTGACCGTCGCCTGGACGGTGACCTCGGCGGGGCGCGCGTCCCGGAGGTCGGAGGCGAAGGCGGCGTTGTCGACGGAGTCGCCGCCGCAGCCGGCGAGTGCCGCGAGCGCCCCCGGCGCTGCGGTGAGGAGGGCGCGGCGCCATGACGAACGGGTGACGGCGAGTTTACGAACACCCGCTCCGTGCCATGATCGGGCCACCGGTGGTGCGGGAGCTCCACGCGTCGGGCGATCGGCCTGCCCCCGGTCCTGGGGAGCCGTCATGGCCATCCTCATGTGCCGCCCCGACCATTACGGGGTCGAGTACGAGATCAATCCGTGGATGCACGTCGAGACCGAGGTCGACGGAAGCATGGCGCTCGCGCAATGGCAGGCGCTCTACAACGCATACAGCCTCCTCGGCGAGCGGGTGGAGCTGGTCGACCAGCAGCCCGGCCTGCCCGACATGGTGTTCACCGCGAACGCTGCGGTGGTGCGCGGTCGCGAGGCGGTGCTGAGCCGCTTCCGCCATCCCGAGCGGCAGGGCGAGGAGCCCTTCTGGCGGAACGCCCTCGAGCGCCGCGGCATCACCGTCCACCGGGTCCCCGACGAGGTCGCCTTCGAGGGGGCCGGCGACGCGCTCTTCGTCGGCGAGCGGCTCTTCTGCGGCCACGGCTTCCGCACCGACCTCGGCTCCCACGCCCTGGTCTCGCGGCTGCTCGACGTCGAGGTGGTCTCCCTCCGCCTCGTCGACCCGCGCTTCTATCACCTCGACACCTGCTTCTGCCCGCTCAACGAGCGCACCGTGCTCTTCGCCCCGGCGGCCTTCGACGCCGCCTCGCAGCAGCTGGTGCGGCGGCTCGTCCCCCACGTGATCGAGGTCCCCGCCGAGGTGGCCGCGGGCTTCGCCTGCAACGCCATCAGCCTCGGCGATCGGGTGATCTCCTCGCTCGCCGCCGAGCGGCTCGAGGAGCCGCTCCACGACGCGGGTTTCGCCACCGTCGCCCTGCCGATGTCGGAGTTCATGAAGTCGGGCGGCGGGGTGCGCTGCCTCTCGCTCCCCCTGGACGGGGACGGGCTCGCCGAGGCCGCCTAGGCGTCGTCCCTAGGTACGCCGCCGCCGCGGGCGCGCCGCCACCGGGGGTGGCGTGGGCGACTCGGCGTCCACGGCGCCGCCGATCTGCTCGATCACCTCGGCGGCGGTCACCGTGGCCTCGCGCATGACGGTCGACACCATCTCGCCGATGGTGCGGATCTGGCGGCCGACGGCGGCGGTGCGCTCCTGGAGCTCGAGGAGCTGGGCGAGCAGCTCGGCGTCGACCTCGGGCTCGGCGGCACGGCCGCCGCCACCCTCCGGGCGCGCCTTGGCACGGCTCGCCTTCGGCGGCCTGCGCGAGGTGGGTCCGGTCTTCGTGGCCTTCTTCTTGCCCATGTTGGGGCCAACAGTAGCCGGTTCACCCCGGCCCGCGTCACTCCTGGTGGATGAGCGCGGTGATGACGCTCCGGTAGCGGAGGGTGTCGGAGTAGAGGCCGTGCCGGGCGATGCTCGCGTCGCCCTGGTAGTACGCGGCGAGCGCAGCCTGCTCGTCGCCGCCGTGGATGGCGAGCAGGTGGCGGAGCAGCATGCAGCCCGCGATCACGTTGTCCTCGGCGACGGCCAGGTCGAGCGGACGCGGCGAGAGGTAGTGCGAGATCCAGTCGCCGGTGTACGGCTCGACCTGCATGAGGCCGATGGCGCCGGTGGGCGAGATCGCGTTCTGCTGCCAGCCGCTCTCCATCCACGCCACCGCCCGGACGAGCTTCGGGTTCACCCCCTGCTGGAGCGCGATCCGGGTGAGGAGCGCGTTCACCCGTCCCAGCCGGCCCGGGATCTGCAGGGTGGTGCCATAGCGGAGCGGCGCGCGGACGCCGATCCCGTTGTTGCGGGCGAGGGTGGCGAGGTCGATGCCGAACCGCCGGGCGATCAGCGCGAGGTGGTCGCCACGCTGGACGGTGTACTGCTCGACGTCCGGGGTTCCCGCGGTGTAGCCGGGCAGCCCCGCGGCGGTGTCGGGGATGCGGAGCAGCTGTCCGATCCGGATGCGGTCGGGGTCGCTGATCTGGTTGGCCGCGGCCAGCGCGCTCACCGTGGTGCCGTGGCGGGCCGCGATCGCCGACAGGGTGTCCCCCGGCCGGACGACGTAGCTGGTCGCGGCGACCAGGGTGGGGGCGGCGGCCGCGGTGGCGCCGAGCGCGGCGGCGGCGAGACGTGAGCGCGAGGTCATGCGGGGCTCCTGGGGTGGACGTGGAGTGGGACGAAGGGAACCGCACCGCCGATTCGGGTGGACTCCGCAGAGTAGGGAACTGGCCCCCGCAGGTCAAGGTCGTCAGTTCTGGTTGTTTCCGGACTGCGACGTTCCCGGGCCGAGGCGGGCGATGGTACGCTCGGTCGTGATGACCACCCCACCGCGACGTGTGAGCGTGCCGGCCAGCGTCCTCGCCGGGCTGTGCGGGGCGGTGGTGGGACTGCTCACCTTCGCCACCGCCGCCGCCCTCTGGCGGGCCGGCCACGGCCAGGTGGCGGCGGTCCTCGCCGAGACCATGTTCCTCACCGCGCTCGCCCTC
>VBHB01000192.1 GCA_005880315.1 Chloroflexota bacterium
GTCGTGTCGTCGATCCCCACGCTGCTGGCGGCGCTGGCCGCCGGCTGGCTGATCTCCGGTCGCGCGCTGCGGCCGCTCAAGACCGTGGCGGACACGGCCGACTCGATCGCGCGCACGCACGACCTCAAACGACGTCTGCCGCCGGCTTCCCGAAGGGATGAGATCGGCCTCCTGAGCGCCAGCTTCAATCGGATGCTCGAGCAGGTCGAGGCCGCGAACCAGCAGTTGGCCGTCGCGCTAGAAGCCCAGCGCCGATTCGTCGCGGATGCCTCGCACGAGCTGCGCACACCGCTGACCACGATTCGGGGCAACGCGGGCCTGCTCGCCTACGGTCCGGGCGTGACCGACGAAGTCCGCACCGCGGCGGCCCGCGACATCGCGAGCGAGAGTGAGCGGATGAGCCGGCTGGTCGAACACTTGCTCACGCTGGCTCAGGCGGATGCCGGCCAGCACCTGGCGTTGGTGCCGGTTGCCCTCCGGCCGCAGATCGAATCGGTCTGCCGGCAAGCCCAGTCCATGCATCCCGACCGCACGTTTCGCAGCGTCGGGCTGACCGATGCCAGCGTCCAGGCGGATGCGGACGCCATCACGCAGCTGCTCTGGATCCTGGTCGACAACGCGGTGAAATTCACCCAGCCGGGCGGCCGCGTCGAACTCGGTCTGCGCCAGCAGGATTCCGTCGCACTGTTGACGGTTGCCGACGACGGGACCGGCATCCCGCCGGGCGACCTTGGCCGGATCTTCGAGCGCTTCTACCAGGCCAGCGAGGCACGCACCAACAAGGGCGCCGGCCTCGGGCTGTCAATCGCCCGCTGGATCGTCGAGGAGCACCACGGAACGGTTTCGGCTCGCAACAACGACGGCCCGGGAGCAACCTTCACTGTCACGCTCCCCCTCGCCGCGTAGTCCCCTTTCTCCCTCCCCCTTGTGCGCATGTCCCTCCCCCGCTTGCGGGGGAGGGTCGGGGTGGGGGCCCCTTACGTCGGTCTTATCGGATGGCCGTACGGTCGATGCATGTACGACATCGCCACCGACCATGCACCGGCGATCGGCGCGGCCATTCTCCTACTCCTGTTCCTCTGGGTGTTCTTTGGCGGACTACGCCTCGTCGCCCGTCGCGGTGCTTCGTGGGCAACCCGAGCCGTCGACGCGTTCGATCGCACGTCGGCGTTGACGAAGCTCGCCGCCGTCTTGATGCTGCTCAGTGGAACCATCCACCTGGCGCTCGTCCCCGGCCACGAGGGGATTACAGGCATCCTCTTCGTCATCGACGGCCTTGGATTCATCGGCCTGGGGCTCGCGGTCTTTATCACCAATTGGTGGCGGCGTCCGGCCATCGTCTGGCTGACCACGACCATCGCTGCCTACCTCGTCTGGGTGGTGGCCGGTTGGGAAACGCCCGACCAGGTCGGCATCGCCTGCAAGTTGATCGAGCTGGTCGCGCTCGGTATGGTCCTCCGGCTCAACGGTGGGATCGGGGGCGCCTGGCCCCGGCGCCTGTGGCGAGCGACCGCCTTCCCTTTGGCAGTCAGCGTGACAACGCTCGGCATCTGGATCGGCGGGCTGGCCCACCCGGACGCGCTGCACGCTCACGCGGGCGCCCTGCTTCAGCCCGTCGGCGCCGTCGCGACGCCGGAGCAGCGCGCCGCCGCAGCTCGCCTGCTGGCCGACACCAAAGCCAGTCTTACCCGGTACCAGGATCTTGCGGCGGCCATCGCGGCGGGCTACAAAGCCGGTCCGGTCTCGAACGCCGATCCGCTGCTCCACTTCCAGAACCAGGCCAATGCTCGTGCCATCCTCGATCCCAATCGGCCGCAAGCGCTGGTCTACGCGCGGACCGCGACCGGGTTGCGCCTGGTGGGGGCGATGTACCAGATGCCAGCGGTCGGCCAATGGGGCCCGGATCCGGGCGGGCCGCTGACGCAATGGCACCAGCACGAGGGCATCTGCTTCTCCCCCTTGGGCATCGAGTTCAGCTTCGAGACGCCGTTCTGGACGTGCCCGGTCGGATCGACCAGCATCACGACCCCGCCCATGCTTCACGTGTGGATCATCGACAACGGCAAGAACGGACCGTTCGCCGCCGACCTGGACAAAACGGTCCAGCACGAACTCACGGGGAGGTCTTAGCGCGGTGAAGCAGACGCCCTCGACCAGCAGCGCTTTCGAAATTGCCGGCGTCCTCGTCGTGGTGCAGGCCAGTCTCTCCCTGGTCGCCGGTTTGAGCGCATTGCCCTTCGCCATCGTCGAGCCCGGATTTCGGGTTCTGGGCGTGGCCACGATCGCGACCGCGATCGGGATGTACTGGCTGGCCCGCAACCTTCGCCGCGGGCGTCGCTGGGCCTGGCGCTGGCTGGTTAGCCTGGAAGTCCTGAGCCTCATGATGACGCTCGTGCTGCTGCCGATCGGCGCGATGCGTGGCCCGGTGCCGTTGCTCGTCAACGTCGCGCTCCCGACGTCAGTCCTGGTCTTGCTGGCCTCGGCGTCAGGCGATCGGCCGGCCCAGCCGGGACCGGCCGATCCGGCTTAGATCAGGCGCCCTTGCTCGCAGCCACGGGCACCGGTAGGCCGACGGCAATCAGATTCCCTTCCGAATCCTTGAACCATGCGACTTTCGTCCCGGCGATCTCCGCAATCCCATCTTTGGTCTTGAGCCCGGGGCTGTCGTACTCCTCGAATTTGAGGCCACGCGCCCGGAAGTCCTTGACGGCCGCATCCAGGTCCGGCACCTCCAGGGCCATCTGCGTGTGCGTCCCCGATGACTTTCCGCTGCTCTGGAATACCGCAAAACCGGTACCGCCGGACAGCTCGTACAACAGGCCGCCCATCGGATCGCGCTCCTGGGTGGGCGTCAACCCCAGCTTGTCGCGATAGAAGGCCTTCGCCCGCTCGAGGTCCTGCGCCGGAAGCATCGCCGCCGCTCGCACTTGCTTGACCATTGGCCACCTCCTCGTGGTGCCCGGAGCTTAGCACTCGAGTCGGGATTCGGTGCGAAATTCAGACACGCGCCGCGCTGCCTGAAGTGGCGCTCCGGCGGGAGAGCGAGTCGATCGTGATCGCCACCAAAAGCACCAGGCCGGTGACGATGAACTGCCAGCGGACGTCGAGGCCGAGCAGACCCATGCCGTTGTAGATGCCACCGATGACCAGGCCGCCGAGGATGCCGTGGATCACCTTGCCGCGGCCGCCGAAGAGGCTGGTCCCGGCAAGAACCACCGACGCGATCGCATAGAGGACGAGCTGGCCACCGTTGATGTTGCCTGACATGCCCCCCAGGTACGAGGCGTACAACAAGAGGCCGATCCCTGCCGTGAAGGAGCAAATGATGAAGCACAGGGTTCGAACACCGGCAAGATTGATGCCGGCCCGCCGCGCCGCCTCGGGATTACCACCAATCGCATAGACATAGCGTCCGAACTTGGTTCGCTGAAGCAGCGTCATCCAGGCGAGAAAGACGGCGAGGACGATGGGAATGACCCAGGGCACGCCCGCGAGGGTGCCGAAGGCGGCCCGATTGACATTGCAGATCGCCACCACCGCGGTGGAAATCAGCGCGATCAGGGCAATCTTGATGATGGTCAAGCTGACCGGCGGCGCGACCAGCCCGCTGCGGCGCCGGCGGCTGTCGCCAAACCAGAGCAAGGCGGCCATGGCGATGACAATCACGCCCGTCCCGATCCAGCTGATGACCGGGTCGATGGTTCCATTCATGAGGTTGTATAGGACCTGGCGGTTTGCGTCGAGGCCGGCCAGGCTCGGGTAGCCGGAGAACGCCAGCCCCAGGATGATGAGCATCGTCCCCTGCCAGATGAGCAGGCCGGCGAGCGTGACGATCAAGGATGAGAGGCGCAGCCGGGTAATCAGGCTTCCCTGCAGCGCGCCAATCAGGACACAGACCAGGAGCCCCGCGATGACGGCGGCCCACCAGGCCCATTTCGTCGTGGCCGGCTGCACCAGCTGCACGGTGACCGCGGCACCGACACCGCCGGCGTACGCGATCGAGAGGTCGATCTCGCCGAGGAGGATGACGAAGATCTCACCCATCGCCAGCACCATGAAGACCGCGCTCTGCTGGAAAAGGTTGACGAGGTTTCCGGCGGAGAGAAAGACGTGATTCGGGCTGATCGCTTGGAAGACGATCGTGATGATGAGCAGCGCCAGGATGACGGGCAGAACACCGCTGTCCCCGCTGCGGATACGGGTCAGCCAGGCGCGTAACCATTCGCCCAGGGACTGGGCAACAAGTTCCGGTGGGACTTCGATGGCCGCCGCCGCGGCGGCCGTCGGATCCTGGGCTTGCTCGGGGGCCTCAGCGCGCGCCACTCGTTGCTCCATCACCGCCCGTTGGTTGCCCGGCACGACTCGAGGCACCGGTGGTCATGTAATCGACGACAGTTTGCCGGTCGAACTCCGAGGCCCGGCCCTGGGCCACCATCCGGCCGAGGTGTACCACGGCAATCCGGTCCGCGACCTCGAAGACGTCGTTCAGGTTGTGCGAGATCACCATGACGGCAAGGCCGCGGTCCCGCAACCGCCGGATCAGGTCGAGCACCTGCTTGGTTTGCACGACGCCGAGCGCCGCCGTCGGCTCATCCAGCATGACGAGCTTGGAATTCCACATCACAGCTTTGGCGACTGCCACCGACTGACGCTGCCCACCCGACAGCGAGGCCACCGGCTGCCGGATCGAGCGCACGGTCGTGACGCGAAGCTCGGCCAGCGTTTTGCTCGCGGCGCGCTCCATGTCGTCCTCATGGAGCAGACCGCTGCGCAGCCGCTCGCGGCCAAGGAACATGTTCTGCACGATGTCGAGGTTGTCGGCCAGCGCGAGGTCCTGGTAGACGGTCTCGATCCCCAGCCGGGCGGCATCGCGTGGGGAGCGGATATGAACCGGGTTCCCCTCCCAGAAGAATTGACCATGGTCGATCTCGTAGATACCGGCGATACACTTGGTCAGCACCGATTTCCCGGCGCCGTTATCGCCGCAGAGGGCGGTCACCTGTCCGGCATAGAGATCCAGGTCGACCTTGGTCAGAGCTTGAACCGGGCCGAAATGCTTATCGACGCCCCGGGCCTTGAACCGTGGCTCGCCCACCGGCGAGTCTTTGATCAGCTGGCCCACCTCTTCACTCTATCGCGTGATGCGGGTGGTTGGCGCCGCCGCGGAAGGCGGCGGCGCCACGACCGATCTAGCTAATGCCCGCTGCGCTGCAGGCGGCGGCACCCGCGTCGGTGCACAGTTGCGTCTTGTCGACGAACTTGTCCTTGATCACGGTCGAGTTCATGTTCGCGGGGGTGACCCAGATCGGCACCAGTAATGATGCCGGTTGCTGGCTGCCCGCGGCGCCGGAAGGCGGCGAGGTCGTGCCGTTCAGCAATGCGGATGGAGGCGTCTGGCCGGCCCGGAGGATGGTCGCGAGCGCGACCGCATCCTGGGCCTCGAGATAGACCGCCTTGTAGACCGATCCGCACTGGTAGCCCTTCAGAACGTTGGCCATGCCTTGCTCGGTCGCATCCTGTCCCGTGGTCGGGACCTTCTTCGCGGCGACGCCCTTGTTCTTCAAGACCGTGATGGCCGCGTTGGCGAGGCCGTCGTTGGCCTCGACCGTGGCGTTGATGCTCGGGTTGGCGGTGTATTGCTGCTGGAAGACGGTCTGCCCTGCGGCATTGTCCCAGCCGGGAGCGATCTTCTCAGCGACAAGCGTGTAGCCGGTGCTGTTCGTCTTGCCCGCCGCCAGCGGCGTTGTCGCGTCGCCCCAGATCGACTTGTTGTAACCCTGGGCGAAGGAGACCGCATTCGGGTCGGTGTCCTGGCCGCCGTCCAACTCGAAGACTTTCGGGCTCGACACGCCCCAGTCCGTGACGCACTTCTGGAAGCCGTCGCCGATCAGCTTGCCGACCTGGACATTGTCGAAGCTCACGTAGTAGACATTGGTCCCCGTGAACGTGGCACGGTCATAGCTGATGGTCTTCACGCCCTTGCCCTGGGCTAGCTGCTGGATCTGCCCACCGACGTTGCTGTTGATCGGGTCGAAGACCAGCACTTTCGCGCCGGCGGTGATGTCCGCCGTGGCGAGGTTAAGCTCCTGTGCCGGATCGCCCCCAGCGTTATCGATCTTGTACTCGTTTGACTTATAGCCGGCCGCATCAAGGGCTTGCTTCAGATACGGCGCGTCGAAGTTGACGTAGCGCGTCGACGACGTGGTGTCGGGAAGGATCACCCCAACGAGCCCGGTCCCCGCGTCGTGCAGCCCCTTGAGCTGCGCCATCACCGAGAAGCTCTGATCGAACGAGGTGACGCTGAGACCCGCCGGGACGGTCGCGCTCGCCGAGGTCCCCCCGGTCGAGTTCCCGCACGCCGCGGCGACGATCGCAATGGCGCCGAGGCACGCCATTAAGGTCAGTGATCTAAGTTTGCCCAATTGTGTTTCCCCTCCTGATGTTC